>JAHBVV010000026.1 GCA_019637335.1 Candidatus Hydrogenedentota bacterium
CCCCGCCCCCCAAAATTTGACCCGATCCGCCCGCGCTTAGTATCCTATCCGCTTTCAATCCCCCGTGTTTTCGCTCGCGATCCGTATAACCCTTGAGGCCCTTCATGCACCCTTTCAGAACTCACACGTGCGGCGCGCTGCGCAAGGATCACGCCGGCGAACAGGTCCGCCTGTCCGGCTGGGTCCACCGCAAGCGCGACCATGGCGGCGTTATTTTCATCGACCTGCGGGACCACTACGGCCTGACGCAGGTCGTGGTGAATCCGGACAGCCCGGGTTTTGCGGATGCGGACCGGGCGCGGAATGAGAGCGTGCTGACGGTGACGGGGGAGGTGGTGCCGCGGACGGCGGAGACGGTGAACCCGAACATGCCGACGGGCGAAATCGAGGTGGTGTGCCGCGCGCTGGAAATCGAGTCGATGGCGGAGATTCTGCCGTTCCCGGTGAACCAGGAGCTGGATTGCCCGGAGGAGATGCGCCTGGAGCACCGCTTCCTGGATCTGCGCCGGGAGCACATGCACCAGAACATCCTGCTCCGCTCCCAGACGACAGCGCTGGTGCGGAAGTACATGACGGAGCACGGCTTCACGGAGTTCCACACGCCGATCCTGACGAGTTCGTCGCCGGAGGGCGCGCGGGACTACCTCGTGCCGAGCCGCCACTACCCGGGCCATTTCTACGCGCTGCCGCAGGCGCCGCAGCAATTCAAGCAGCTGCTGATGGTCTCGGGGTTCGACCGCTACTTCCAGATCGCCCCCTGCTTCCGCGACGAGGACTCGCGCGCGGACCGGAGCCCGGGCGAGTTCTACCAGATCGATATCGAGATGTCCTTCATCACGCAGGACGAACTCTTCACGCAGCTGGAGGGCCTCCTCTGCACGCTGTTCAAGGAACTCTCGAACAAGCAGATCGTGGCGGAGGTCTTCCCGCGCATCCCCTTCCGCGACGCGATGGAGAAGTACGGCAACGACAAGCCGGACATCCGCTTTGGCCTGGAGATGGTCGATTGCACGGACCTTTTCGGCGCCTGCGAGCTGAAGGTCTTTGCAAGCCAGGTGGAGACCGGCGGCGCGGTCAAGGTGATCAACGCGAAGGGCGCCGCGAGCCAGCCCCGGAAGTTCTTCGACGACGCGGAGAAGTACGCGAAGTCGCAGGGCGCCCGCGGGCTTGCGTGGATCGCGCTGCGCGACGGCGAAATGAAGGGGCCGATCGTCAAGTTCCTCAGCGAGACGGAGAAGGAAGCGCTCAAGGCGCGCATGGGCGCGGAGGAGGGCGACGCGCTCTTCTTCGGCGCGGGCAAGCGCCAGGAGACCAACGAGCTCCTGGGCAAGGTCCGCACGTGGCTCGGCGCGGAGCTCGGCCTGATCGACAAGAACGTCGTCTCCTTCTGCTGGATCGTGGACTTCCCCATGTTCGAGTGGAACGAGGAGCTCAAGAAGGTCGACTTCAGCCACAACCCCTTCTCGATGCCCCAGGGCGGCATGGAGGCGCTCGAAACGCGGGATCCGCTCGACGTCCTCGCCTTCCAGTACGACATCGTGTGCAACGGCATCGAGCTCAGCTCCGGCGCCATCCGTAACCACCGCCCGGACATCATGCTCAAGGCCTTCGAGATCGCCGGCTACAACGAGGACGTGGTGAAGAACGAGTTCCCCGCCCTCTGGAAGGCCTTCCACTACGGCGCCCCGCCCCACGGCGGCATCGCGCCCGGCCTCGACCGCATCGTCATGCTTCTGGCCGACGAGCCCAACATCCGCGAGGTCATCGCCTTCCCGCTCAACCAGAAGGCGCAGGACCTCCTCATGGCCGCGCCCAACCAGGTCAAGCCGATCCAGCTCGAAGAGCTCCACCTCCAGATCAAATACCCGCCGGAGCCGGAAAAGAAGGCGTAACGGCGGCGGAGATACAAGCGAATTGCGTCGCGGGCCCCCGGACCGGGGGCCCGCGATTCGTTTGACAGGGGCGGCCTCATCTCAGCCAGGAATGCGTGAGGCCCGCGAGTCTAAGGTCGCTACTGTTTCAGCGCCGCCACGACCTTGTCGCCGAATTCGCTGGTTTTCATGATGGTCAGCTTGCCTTCGGGGTCGCGGAGGTCGGCGGTGGTGATGCCGGCCCCGAAGACGCTGCGCATGGCGTCCCACACCATTCGGGCCTGGGTCTTGAGGCCGAAGCTCTTGTCCAGCATCAGCGCGACGGACCCGATCATGCTGTAGGGGTTGGCGATGCCCTGGCCGGCGATGTCGGGGGCGGAGCCGTGGGAGGGTTCGTAGTAGGCCTTGTCGGGGCCGACGCAGGCGGAGGGCATGAGGCCGAGGGAGCCGAGGATGCCGCCGCCGAGGTCGCTGAGGATGTCGCCGAACATGTTTTCCATGACCATGACGTCAAACTGGCGCGGGTTGATCACGAGGGCGGTGGCGGCGGCGTCGACGATGATCTGCTTGACCTCGACTTCGGGGTATTCGGGCGCGATCTCGCCGAGGATCTCGTTCCAGAGCACGCTCGACTTGAGCACGTTGCTCTTGTGGACGTTGTGGAGGACTTTCTTGCGGCCCATGGCCTCCTGGAAAGCGACGTGCATGATGGCGGCGATCTGGTCCTCGTCGTATTCAAGGTGTTCGTCGACGAAGCGCTTGCCCTCGGCGTTGACGCCGGTCTCCTTCTTGCCGAAGTAGAGGCCGCCGACGAGCTCGCGGATCATCATGAGGTCGATGCCCCCCGCGACGACATGGGGCTTCAGCGGGGAGAAGTGGGCGAGTTCCGGCGGGAGGTAGACGGGACGGAAATTGGCGAAGGTGTTGTAGCGGCGGCGGAGGGGGAGCAGGGCGCCGCGCTCGGGCTGCTCGTCCACGGGGATTTTCTTCGATTCCTCGAAGCTCAGGCCGATGGGCCCCTTGACGATGGCGTCGGCCTTGTCGCAGATGGCTTTTGTCTCGTCGGGGAAGGCGTGGCCGTGCTTGAAGTAGGCGGCGCCGCCGAAATCGGCGCGGAGGATATCGAACTTGACGTCGCTGATGCGCTCGACGGCTTCCAGGACCTTGACGGCCTCCACGGAGAGTTCCGGGCCGATACCGTCGCCTTCAAGCAATGCGATGGAGAAGGATTGTGACATGATGCTTCTTTCCTGTTACTACCTGGGTGAACGATGGCGCGGGCGGGCTCGGGGCGGGGGAGGTTACTCCCAGCGGGGCCGGAGGCCTTCCCAATAGCCGACGGGCTTGTCCTCGGCCTCGGGGGCATCCAGCTCGATGCCCAGGTTGTCCAGGAGGGCGCCTTCGGCGAGCTCCAGTTCGACCCGGGCCTTTTCGTACTCGATGTTGGAGATCAGTTCCTGCACCTGTGCGGCGGTCAAGTCCTGCTGGATCTGGAGGACCTGCCAGCTGGTGGTGACGCCGAGCTGGAGGCGTTTTTCCTCGGCCGCGACATTGGCGATCTGGAGGCGCGTGGCCTGCTTGTTGCTCTGCACGAGCATGGCGTTCGAGGCGAGTTTGCTCGTGGCGAGGTTTACATTGAGCATGACCTGCTGGCGCGCCTGCTCCAGGTTGACCTCGGCCTGGCGGCGGGTGAGGCGGGCGCGATTGAAGGAACCGCGGGCGGTGCGGTTGAAAATCGGAACCGAGGCCTGAAACCCGTAGGCGTAGGCGTAGTCCTGCCGGTCGCGGATGCCTTCGAGTGTCTCGCGCAGTTTGTGATCGCGCCCGCCGGAGGTGTAGCGGTAGATCAGGTCAAGCTGGGGCATCAGATCGCGCCGGGTGCGGTATTCCTCCAGCACGGCGCTGTCGATTTCGAGCTGGCGGATGGTCATCTCCGGGCGGTTTTCCAGCGCCTTGTCGATACTCGCGAAGACCTGGGCCTCGTAGGCCTGGGGGTCGAAGTCGCCGGGCTCCGCGGGCGCGGGCCGGTCGATGGGTACTATCAGCGCTTTGGAGAAGCGGTCGCCATCGCGCAGGTTCAGCAGGCTCTTGAGGTAGTTGCTTGCGTCCGTGATGCTCTGGCGCGCCGCGATGAAGTCGCTCTGGCGCGTGGCCACGCCGGCCTTGGCCTGCAAGACCTCGATGTCCGCGGCCGTGCCGATTTCCTGGCGGGTCTCGTTGACCTTGAGGAGGCGCTCGGCGTTGTCCAGCGCTTCGGACCGCACCTTGAGGTTTTCGACCGCGCCCACGAGATCCCAGTACGCGCGAATGACCTCCGATACCGTCTGGAGCACGGTGAGCCGGAGCTGTTCCTGGGTGGCGAGTTTTGAGTTCCGCGCGATGTTGATACGGACGCGGTTGTACTTCAGGCCGAAGCCGCGCAAAAGGGGCTGGGTTAGCTGGAGGTTGAGCTGGCCGCTGTGTTCCTCGACGAAGCGGCTGAAGGTCGACTCCGACTTCTGCATGTCCCAGGAGATGTTGTATTGCGTGCCCAGGTGCAGCCGGCCGGCCAGTGTTGCGTTGGTGACGGTGTCCCAGGATTCCACGCTGCTGATGCCGCCGAAGGCCACGGTCTGCTGCGATTGGGACTGGTTCGATCGGGAATAGATGGCGGAGCTCTGGAGGATGGGATCGAACTCGCCCCGCGCGGAAAAGATGTCCTGATCGGCCTTGAGGGGCTCATACTCGGTTACGGCGATATCGAGGTTTTCGGCGAGCGCGATGAGGATGCACTCTTGCAGCGCGAGCTGGAGGAGATCGGCGCCCGCGCCCGCGCGCAGGGTCTGGCGCAGCGGCTCGAGATCGATCAGGTCGATATTGATTTCCTCCCGGAGGTTGATGTCTCCGTCGAGCCCGTCCAGGTGATCGCCGTAGCGGAGCGTCAGTTCGTTGGCGGGCGTGGGGAGGAAGGGGGCGTCATCCGACTCCGGCGCCTGGACGGATTCCAGGGGCGTTTCGGCCTCCTCGATCGCGGGGGGCGCGGATTCCTGGGCGATTGCCCGGAAGGGGAGCGCGAGCAGGCTTGCCAGGAACAGGGTGAAAACGATCGGTCGCAGCATTCGATTCTCCATGCGAGGGTTCCGCGAAGCGGCCCGCCCGCGCAGGGCCCGCCTGACGGACCGGCGTCGCCGCTCTATGGAGGAGAGTGGATAAAAACGCGCCGGTTGTTACACCTGAGGGCCCAAGTTTCCGCAGGCGCCAGTCTACTGATTGATTCCCTTTGGAGTCAAACCGCGCGGCTGGATCAG
This sequence comes from Candidatus Hydrogenedentota bacterium, assembly GCA_019637335.1. Taxonomy (NCBI): domain Bacteria; kingdom Pseudomonadati; phylum Candidatus Hydrogenedentota; species Candidatus Hydrogenedentota bacterium. The sequence goes on from JAHBVV010000026.1 coordinate 5,159, forward strand.
GCCTCGGGCGCGCCTTTGAGATTGGCCGGATCGACGCCGGACTGGCGCATGGCCTGTTGCTCGAATTGCTGCACGCGCACGGCGAAGGCCTGCTCCAGTTCGCCCAGGGCCTGGGCGAGCCCCTGCGACTCGTCCTGGGTGAGGTTGCCGGCGGTTTTCTCCTGCAACATGATCATCAGGTCGAGCGTGTAGCGGGCGGCGTCCAGATTGACCATGACCTGGCCCGTGCCCGGCTCGGCCACGAGGCCCAGGGCGAACATGGCCTGGGTCGCCAGGGAGCCGATCAGGGCGGTGAAGCTCGCCGCGTCGGGATCGTCTTCCAGGGCGGGCTCGTCCGCTTCGGCGGGCGCCTGCGCCTGCGCGGGCGCCTCGACCGCCGCGGCCTTGCGGGCCGCTTCTTCCTTTTCCCGCTGTACCTGGGCTTTCCACCCCTCGTCGATAAAGATTTTCTTTTCTTCCTCGCTCATCGGGGGAGCCTCCTGGGTTCGGGAAAGGGAAAAGCGCACAATCCCGGCCCCGTGTACGGCGGGGCCGGGAGTGCGTCAAAAAAGCGTGCAAAAAGCAGCCGGAAATCAGCTCTTCTTGTTCTTGTGGCGGTTCGCGCGCCGCTTCTTCTTGCGCTTGTGCTTGTTAATCTTCGCCTTGCGGGCTTTACGTCCTCCAGCCACTGAAAATCCTCCTGAAGCTTATTGCTTTTCTCGCTGGGTCCTGCGACGGGTCAGTTCAACCACTGGTCGTCAGGCTGGCTATAGGTTATGAGTTCGCTGTCGTTGAAATAGAGACTGATCTCGCGCTCGGCCGTCTCGGGGGCGTCCGACGCGTGAATGATGTTGTTCTGCATGCTCAGGCCGAAGTCGCCGCGGATCGTGCCCACGTCGGCCTTCAGGCAGTTGGTCGCGCCGTTCATCTTCCGGACCTGCGCCACGGCGTCGGGGCCTTCCCACACCATCTGGACCGTCGGGCCGGAGGTGATGAAGGAGACGAGATCGCCGAAGAAGGGCTTGTCCTTGTGTTCGTCGTAGTGCGCTTTGGCAATGTCCTGGCCGAGGATCTGGATCTTCAGCCCAACCAGTTTCAGGCCGCGTTGCTCGAATCGGCGGATGCACTCGCCCACGAGGCGGCGCCCCACGCCATCGGGCTTAACCATTACAAAGGTGCGTTCGTTCACGATACAGGATTCTTTCCGGGGCGGATTCCGGCGCGGCGGCCAGGCAGGGGCCCGCGCGAAGAGACCGCAGATACACCGGGCGCGCGGCATTCCAACCGGAAAGTACGCGCGCCCGCACACAGAGCGGGAAGTGTAGCAAAATACCCGCGCGGCGCGCAACTGCGGGGCGATCATATCGCCGATCCGCCCGCGCGGCGGGCCCTCAGGCGTTCCGGATCACCTCCAGGCCGCCCATATAGCCTCGGAGCGCCTCGGGAATGAGCACCGAACCGTCTTCCCGCTGGTAATTCTCGAGGATGGCCACCAGCGTGCGGCCCACGGCGAGTCCGGATCCGTTCAGGGTATGCACGAATTCCGGCTTTTTGTCGCGCTTGAAGCGGATGTTCGCCCGGCGCGCCTGGTAATCGGTGAAATTGGAGCAGGAGCTGATTTCGCGGTAGGCGTTCTGGCCCGGGAGCCAGACCTCGAGATCGTAGGTCTTTGCGGCGGAAAAGCCGAGATCGCCGGTGCACAGGGTCATGACGCGGTAGGGGAGTCCCAGGGCCCGCAGGATCGCCTCGGCGTTCTGCGTCAGCTTCTCCAACTCGTCCCAGCTCTCTTCCGGGCGCACAAACTTGACCATTTCGACCTTGTTGAACTGGTGCTGGCGGATCATCCCCCGCGTGTCCTTGCCGTGCGATCCGGCCTCACTCCGGAAACACGGGGTGTAGGCGGCGTAGTAGCGCGGCAGTTCCTCGTCGCGCAGGATCTCGTCCCGATGGATGTTGGTGACGGGGACTTCGGCGGTCGGGATGAGCCAGTAGTCGGTGTCCTGCACGCGGAAGCCATCCGCCGCGAATTTCGGGAGCTGGCCGGTGCCCTGCATGCTCTGGGAATTGACCATGAAGGGCGGCAGGGCCTCGGTGTAGCCGTGCTTTTCCGTGTGGGTGTCGAGCATGAAGTTGATGAGCGCCCGCTCCAGCCGCGCGCCGGGGCCCGTGCTCAGGCAGAAGCGCGCGCCGGTCAGCTTGGCCGCCCGCTCGAAATCGAGGATCCCGAGCGCCTCGCCCAGCGCAACGTGATCCTTCGGCTCAAAGGAGAATTGGGGGATCTCGCCCCAGGCGCGCTCTTCGCGGTTGTGCGATTCGTCCTGCCCCTCGGGGAGGCTGGCGTCGGGCAGGTTGGGCAATCGGAGAAGGTGATCCGTGAGATTGGTCTCAACTTGCCGCATCTCTTCTTCTTTTATGGCGATCATGTCTTTGACCAGCCTCATTTCCTCAATGATCGGAGATGCGTCTTCCCCGGCTCGCTTGGCAGCAGCAATACCGTCACTGGCTTTGTTCTGTTCAGCGCGAAGTAGTTCCATGTCGTATGTGAGGCTTCGGCGTTTCGCGTCTTGCCTTAAGACGTGGTCTATAGGATACGCGCCGCCGCGTTTAGCGAGTGCGGCGGCGACGGCCTCGGGTTCCTGGCGGATCAATTTAATGTCAAGCATGTTGGGGCCTTTTTGGATATGCTGGCGATTAATGATTATGTAAACGATCGATGATCATTTGTAACGCTTTCGCGGAATGAAGCACCCGCCGCGTTGAAGGCGAGCCTCAGTCAGGACGGGCTTGAATAGCAGGATCGCGGACATTCCTGTCCGCGGCAGAAAAAGCGCATGAGATCTCGCGATCGATGCGCATGTGAAGAGACACAGGTTCCCAATGTGTTCCGCTCCGTGGGCGCCGGGTTTCTATTCCAAATTAGTCACATCTCTTTATGTCCCGAGCTCCATTTGTCGCGGACACGAATGTCCGCGATCCTTTGGCGCGCTTCCTCGGCTATTTGCGGACAGTTCGCGCCATTTCAGCGGGCCGCTGCTTCAGACGGCTAAAACGTTACTACTATCTAACGAGGGACGGCAGCGACGGATCTGCAACGTGGATTGTGTCGCTGCCGTTCCTGTAGCCCCTGCAAGATACGCGAGACTTTCCCGATCCCTGGTCCATGCGCACGCGGAGCTTATCCGCGCAGGAGTTCCAGCAGCCGGTCCAGTTCATCGTGCGAAAAGTACTCGATTTCGATGCGTCCCTTGCCGCCGCCCTGGGTCTTGAGCTGGACCTTCGTGCCGAGGCTCCGGCGCAGTTCGTCTTCGAGTTGCGCGATGTTCGGATCCTTCTTCGGCTTTGCGGGGGCGTCTTTCTGGGCCTTCTGATCGGCCGCGATTTTTTCCGCCTGCCGCACCGACAGGCCCTGCGCGATTATCTTGCGGGCCGCGCTGATCTGCGCCGCCGTGGATTCAATGGAGAGCAGCGCGCGGGCATGGCCCATGGAGAGCGTGCCGTCCGCCACCCACGCCTGGACCGATTCGGGGAGATTGAGCAGCCGGAGCGTGTTCGCGACCGTGGCCCGCTTTTTGCCCACTTCCTGCGCGACTTCCTCCTGGGTCCACTGGAACTCGTCCATCAGATCCTGGTAACCCTGCGCGAGTTCGATCGCGTTGAGGTCCTCGCGCTGGAGGTTTTCGATCAACCCCAGCTTGAGCATGTCCTTGTCGGATACGTCGCGGCAGATGGCGGGGATCGTTTTCCGGTCGGCCATGATGCTGGCGCGCACGCGCCGCTCGCCGCTGATCAGCTCGTAGTGATCACCCGCCTGGCGGACCAGCACCGGCTCCTGGACGCCGTCGCGCCGGATGGACTCCGCAAGCTCCTCCAGGGCTTCTTCATTGAAGACGCGCCGCGGCTGCTTCGGGTTCGGGCGGATTTCCGAGGGGTCGAGCGCGATCAGGCGCGCGCCATCGGGCAGGGCCGCGGGCTCCGCCGGGGCGGCGATTGCCGGCTTCTCGGGGGCCGGGGCCGTGCGGGCGGTGGAGGCGTTGTTGCCGATGAGGGCGCCCAGGCCCTTGCCGAGGCCCTTGCGCTTGGGGCTAGCCACGGGCAATCACCTCCCGGGCGAGCGCGAGATAGGCCTGCGCGCCCGCGCACTTGAGATCGTAGTAGATGACGGGCTTGCCGAAGCTCGGCGCCTCGCTCAGGGTAACATTGCGCGGGATGATGTTCTGAAACACGGAGTCGCCCAGGTGCCCGCGCACGTCGTCGATCACCTGTTTGCAGAGGTTGGTGTGCTGGTACATCGTCAGCAACACGCCGAAGACCGTCAGGCTCGGATTGAGGTTGTCGCGCACGAGGATTACCGTCTGGAGGAGTTCGCTGAGCCCTTCGAGCGCGTAATACTCGCACTGGAGCGTCACCAGCACGCCGCCCGCCGCCACGAGCCCGTTCAGGGTCAGGATACTGAGCGAGGGCGGGCAGTCAATGAATATAAAGTCGTAGTCCGCGGCGATAGCGTCGAGCGCCTGCTTCAGCCGGTATTCGCGCCTCTCGACGTCGATCAGCTCGACTTCCGCGCCGACCAGTTCGCGGTTCGAGGGCAGGAGATACAGGTGTTCCCATTCCGTTTCCAGCACGAGATCCGCCGCGGGCGTGTCATCCACGAGAAGGTCATACACCGAGCCCTCCAGGGCGTTCTTGTCGATGCCGAGGCCCTGCGTGGCGTTGCCCTGGGGGTCCAGATCGACCAGCAGCGTCTTTTTTTTCGCGGCCGCCATGCACGCGGCCAGATTGACGGCGGTGGTCGTCTTGCCCACGCCCCCCTTCTGGTTGGCTATTGCGATCACACGTCCCAACGCGTTGCCCTATCGATTTTTATGCCGGAGTCTCGGGGTGGATACAGGGGGCGTATGATACGAACCAGCCGGGCCGCAAGTCAATTGGAGCGCGATGTGGAGCGCAATGTGGGAGGGGCCTTTTTGCGGGTACAGCCTCGGGCCGGATTGTGGGTTTTACCTCCGGTGTTGGGCTGCCACTGCCGGTCCGATGCGGACACCTGGGCCTTTTTGCGGGTACAGCCTCGGGCCGGGTTGTGGGTTTTGCCTCCGGTGTCGGGCTGCCACTGCCGGCCCGATGCGGTCCCCTGGGCTTTTTGGGGGTACAGCCTCGGGCCGGGTTGTGGGTTTTGCCTCCGGTGTCGGGCTGCCACTGCCGGCCCGATGCAGTCCCCTGGGGCTTGCCGGCCCGATGCAGTCCCCTGGCCCCGCTATTCGAACTGGCGGAGGTGGTGATCGAAATGAAGCACGTGGAAGCGGTCCCAGCCGTCGATGCCGAGGTGGCCGAAGGCGGGGTGGGGGGCGGGCTGCAATTCATCGGCCTGGACCAGGCTGAGGTATTCCTCGAGGATGGCTTGCAGGGTCTCCAGGTCGCCGGGTTCGCGGGTGACGATGCCCTGCGCGCGCAGGTGGGCCGGGAGCCCCATGTCCCTGGGCAACGCGATGGCGCCGGCGAGAACGAGCGGGCGGGTCACGTAACGGTGGAGGCAGTTTCCGAAGAAGGGCACCGCACGCGAGCGGCCCATGGCGTGGCGGAGCGACCAGATCAGGTGCTCGATCAGCCGGTCTCGCGTGAGTTCGCCCCAGCGGGGCACGGCATCCTTGCGAATGGCGCCCAGCCGGCTCACAACATCCTCGACATAGTCCCCATCGAAATGGCGCATACGGGCTCCCGGGTTGTTTGCGGCGGTATTGTAGCATGTTTAGGCTTTAGGCTTTAGGCTTTAGGCTTTAGGCTTTGGGCTGTAGGCTTTGGGCTGTAGGCTGGAGGCTGGAGGCTTTGGGCTGTAGGCTTTGGGCTGGAGGCTTTAGGCTTTAGGCTTTAGGCTGTAGGCTGTAGGGAGCGGGGCCGTTGGGTGGAGATTTCAGGCTGTAGGTTGTAGACTTTCGTAAGGATTACGATCCAGGGTGCTTGCATTGGATGCGGCTATTGGGAATAGCAAAGCGAGGGAGCGATGCGGGATCACCGAAAGCTTCGGGCCTTTGATCTGGCGGATGCGCTGGTGTTGCAAGTGTATCGTGTAACACAGCGGTTTCCGAAGGACGAACAATTCGGGCTTACCTCGCAATTGCGCCGCGCTGCGGTCTCTATTGCCTCAAACATCGTCGAGGGGTGTGCACGTTCTTCCGAGATAGAGTACTTGAGGTTCCTCGATATTGCATACGGATCGCTCAAGGAAGTCGAGTACCAGCTCGATCTATCGAATCGGCTTGGATATCTTGAGCCTGATATCAACCTCGAATTGGAGCGTCATTGCAACGAGACAGGGAAAGTGCTGAACGGCCTTATTCGTGCCTTGCGCTCGAAAAGAACTACGTAACCCAATTCCAGGCCGTCTTCCACCTCCAGCCTAAAGCCTAAAGCCTAAAGCCTAACCCCCTACTCCCACATCTCCAGTTCCTTCCATTCGATCACGGCGCCGTCGCGGTGCATTTGCAGGGTGATGTGGCCGGGCCAGATTTTGTCGAGGCTGCTGGTTTCGGCGGACTTCTGGCCGTTGATATAGGTCACGGCGTGGTTCCCTTCGACGAAGACCTGCAGCAGGTTCCACTCGCCGGGATGGAACAGATCGTCGCGGCCGCGGACGTGGCCGTAGATGCTGCCGGAGACCATGCCCGCCCCGGGGACGTCGAGAAGCTGCACTTCGTTGCCGCGGTCGCTGTCGTCGTCTTTCCACCGGAAGAATACGCCGCCATTGGCCGAGGAGCTGCACCGGTAATAGAGCTGGAGGGCGACGTCCTGGCATTCGCGGACGTATTGCAGGTAGCCGTTGCCGCCCGCGCCGCGCAGGACGCCGTCTTCCACGGTCCACCAGGCGCGCTTGTTGCGCACCGGCCGCCAGCCATCCAGGGTTTCGCCGTTGAACATCGTGATCCGGCCGGGGCTGTCCGGCAGGGGGACGAGTTCGAGATCGGCGATGTGCATGCCCCAGCCGAGGTTGTTCTGAAAGCCGATCCGGCCGCGCCGCAGGGTGTGCCGCAGCCGCGGGTGTTCGTCAAGGTTGAGATCCTGCACGACCTGTTCATTGATGGTGACGCGCAGGTGGGGCCAGTCCATGTGGACGGTGCAGTCATTCCATTCGCCCGGCTCTTTCACCGCTACGACCTTCGGCGGGACGTGACGGAAGATGGCGCCCGCGCGGTAGGGATCCGGCGCGTCGCCCGCGTGGTCGGCCAGTTCAATTTCGAGGCCCGCGCGCCAGGCGCCGTTGGCGGGCGCGTGGATGAAGAGTCCGGATTCCTCCCACTTGTGGTAGTTGAATCGGAAGCGGAGCACGAAGTTTTCGTAGTTTTCGCGGGTTATTATCGCCGAGGGTTCGCCGCCACCCTGCTGGATGCGTAGCTGGCCGTCTCGAATCTCAAAGGACTTCGCCGTACCACCGATGGTCTCCCAGGCGGCGGGCTCTTCCAGCAGGCGGCGGGGCGGCGTCTCGGCGGGCGCGGACGGGGTGAGCAGGAAATAAATGCAAAGCATGGGAAGCAGTGTGCGCATGAGGTTGTTTACTCCAGTAGAACGGTTCGGATTGCGGGTGTCCGCAGTCCACTATAGCACGCGTCGGGCGCTCCGGGCCATGGGGTCTGGTTCAAAAAGCTACCAAATGGTAGGATATGAGGGGGTCGATCATGAAGGGTCGGCGTGCGGGCGCGCGGTTGTCCATGTATCAATGAGATTATAACTAGCTGGAAATAAACAAGTTGCAAATTCATTTGACATGAGGTGCGCGTGTTTTGTATCATACCCGCTGGAATGAACCGCGCGATACCGGCCTCTGACCGGGCGCGGATTCGATACCTGCCTTGCCTGCGCTGCTTACCCCTCCCAGGCACAACCGTGAATAAGGTGGAACCATTTTGTCTCAGCGATCTATCTCCCGAAGCGGGCTGTACGAGCCGTCGTACGAGCACGATGCGTGTGGCATTGGCTTTATCTGCAATATTGACGGCCGCAGCCAGCACAGCATAATCAAGGACGGCCTCCAGATTCTGGTGAATCTGACGCACCGCGGCGCGTGCGGGTGCGACCCGGAGACGGGGGACGGCTGCGGCATCATGCTGCACATACCGCATGAGTTGTTCGCCGAGAGCGCCCGGGCGCACGGGTTTGACCTGCCCGCGCCCGGCGAATACGCCGTAGGCATGGTGTTTCTGCCTCGGGACCGCAATTCCCGCGAATCCTGCATACAGATCTTGAACAAAGCGATCCTGGAAGAGGATCAGGAACTCCTGGGCTGGCGGGATGTGCCCCGGGATTCAAGCAACATCGGCTGGCTGGCCCGGGAGAACGAGCCCTTTATCCGGCAGGTGTTCATAGGCCGGAGCGAGGGGCTGACCGTCGAGGCTTTCGAGCGGAAGCTCTACACCATCCGCAAGGCGGCGACCCACATGATCGGCAACTCGGTCATATCGGGGAAGTCCGAGTATTATGTGCCCAGCATGTCCGCCCGGACGATTGTGTACAAGGGGCTGATGCTCCCCGAGGCGATGGACAAGTACTACCTGGACCTGGCGGACGAGCGCACGAAGAGTGGCATGGCCCTGGTGCACCAGCGTTACAGCACCAACACGCTGCCCGCGTGGCCGCTGGCCCAGCCGTTCCGCTTTCTGGCGCACAACGGCGAGATCAACACGCTGCGCGGCAACCTGAATATGATGGACTCGCGGGAACACCACTTCGAGAGCCCGCTTTTCGGGGACGATATCAAGAAAATCCTCCCGATCCTCTCCTCCGGCGCGAGCGACTCCGCGAATTTCGACAATGCCTTTGAGCTTCTGGTTCGCGGCGGTCGCGACGTGGCCCATGCGATGGCGATGATGATTCCGGAGCCGTGGAGCGGGCACGAGACGATGCCGGATGAGAAAAAGGCGTTCTACGAGTACCACTCCTGCAAGATGGAGCCGTGGGACGGCCCGGCGTCCATGGCCTTCTCCGACGGCCTGCGCATCGGCGCGGTGCTTGACCGGAACGGCCTGCGCCCCTCGCGCTACTGGGTCACCAGCGACAACCAGGTGATCATGGCGTCCGAAGCGGGTGTCCTGCCGATCCCGCAGGAGAAGGTGCTCAAGAAGGGCCGCCTCGAACCGGGCCGCATGTTCCTCGTGGACATGGAAGAGGGCCGGATCGTGGACGACGCCGAACTCAAGGATAGCTTCGCGCGCCGGAATCCCTACCGGGAATGGCTGGACACGCACCGGGTGGAGCTGCCGACGGACCTGGCGGAACCCGCGCCGGCGCCGGAGCCCGCCAGCCTGCTGGAGCGCCAGCAGGTGTTTGGCTACACGCGGGAAGACCTGGAGATCATCCTGGCCCCCATGGCGCAGGAAGGCAAGGAACCCACGGGCTCCATGGGCAATGACGCCGCCCTGGCCGTGTTGTCGCCGCGCCCGCAACTGCTCTTCAATTACTTCAAGCAGCTCTTCGCCCAGGTGACCAACCCGCCCATCGACCCGATCCGCGAAGACATTGTGATGTCGCTCGAGACGGACATCGGCCGCGAAGGCAACCTGCTTGCCGAGAAGCCCGAGGACTGCCGCCAGCTGCACCTGCAATCGCCCATTCTGACGAACGCGCAGCTTGCCTTCATCAGGAACCTGGACCGCGACGGCTTCCGCAGCGCCGTGATTTCGACGCTGTTTGACGCGGAGAAGGGCCCCGGCGAGCTTGACAAGGCGCTCCACCGGATCTGCCGCGAAGCGGTCGAGGCCGTACAGGGCGGCAAGACCATGATCATCCTCTCGGACCGGGGCGTGAGCAAGACGCACGCGCCGATCCCGAGCCTGATGGCGGTGGGCGCGGTGCACCAGCACCTGGTGCACAAGCACAAACGATCGGAATGCGGGCTCATTATCGAGACCGGCGAGGCGCGCGAGGTGATGCACTTCGCGCTGCTCACGGGCTATGGCGCGGGCGCGGTGAACCCGTACCTCGCGCTGGAAACGCTCGACGACCTCCGCAACCGCGAGCTGGTTGTCGAAGCGAAGCCCGGCTACGCCCAGAAAAACTACATCAAGGCGGTGGAAAAGGGGCTGCTGAAGGTGATGTCCAAGATCGGCATCTCCACGCAGCACAGCTACCGCTGCGCGCAGATTTTCGAGGCGGTCGGCCTGAGCACGGCGCTCGTGCAGCGCTGCTTCTCCGGCACGGCCACCCGCATCGAGGGCATCGGCGTGAAGGAAGTGGCGATCGAGTCGCTCATGCGCCACGCCATGGCCTATCCCGAGAAGCCCGCGCGGCGCCCGGACCTCGACGTGGGCGGATCCTACCGCTGGCGGCGCCGGGGCGAGTTCCACATGTGGAACCCGGAAACCGTCGCGCGCCTGCAGCACGCCACGCGCCTGAACAGCGCCAAGACCTACGAGGAATTCGCCGAGGAGGTGAACAACCGCAACCGGTCGCTGGCGGCGCTGCGGGGCCTGCTCGAATTCCGCGAGGGGAACCCGATCCCGCTGGAACAGGTGGAGCCCGCGTCGGAAATCGTGAAGCGCTTCTGCACCGGCGCCATGTCCTACGGATCCATCAGCGCGGAGGCCCATGAAAACCTGGCGATCGCGATGAACCGGATCGGCGGGCGCAGCAACACCGGCGAAGGCGGGGAGGACCCGCGGCGCTTCGAGCCGGACGCGAACGGCGACCTGCGCCGCAGCGCCATCAAGCAGGTGGCGTCGGGCCGGTTTGGCGTGACGAACGAGTACCTGGTCAACTCGGACGAGCTGCAGATCAAGATGGCGCAGGGCGCGAAGCCGGGCGAAGGCGGGCAGCTGCCGGGCCACAAGGTGTTCGACAACATTGCGAAAGTTCGCTATTCCACGCCCGGCGTGGAGCTGATTTCGCCGCCGCCCCACCACGATATCTACTCGATCGAGGATCTGGCGCAGCTGATCCACGACCTGAAAAACGCAAACGTCCACGGCAAGGTGTCCGTGAAGCTGGTGTCCGAGGTGGGCGTCGGCACGATCGCGGCCGGCGTTTCGAAGGGCAAGGCCGACCTGGTGCTCATCAGCGGGCACGACGGCGGCACGGGCGCGTCACCGCTCACGTCGATCAAGTACGCCGGCCTGCCCTGGGAGCTCGGCCTCACCGAAACGCATCAAGTCCTCGTCGAAAACGACCTGCGCGACCGCATCCGCGTGCAGGTCGACGGCCAGCTGAAGACCGGCCGCGATGTGGCCATCGGCGCGCTCCTGGGCGCGGACGAGTTTGGTTTTGCGACGGCCCCGCTGATCGTATCGGGGTGCATCATGATGCGCAAGTGTCACCTGAACACGTGCCCCGTGGGTATCGCGACGCAGGACCCCGAACTGCGCAAGAAATTCGACGGCAAGCCCGAGCACGTGGTCAATTACTTCTTCTTCATGGCCGAGGAATGCCGGAAGATCATGGCGCAACTCGGATTCCGCACGATGGACGAGATGATCGGCCGCGCGGACATGCTGAAATTCTCGCCGCTGCCCGAACACTGGAAGGCGCGGCACCTCGACTTCTCCCGCATCCTCTACATGGCGAAGGCGTGGGACGGATCGACCCTGCACCAGAGCAAGCCGCAGGACCACGGCATCGAAGGCGCGCTTGACCATGTGCTGATGGAGAAGGCAAAGCCCGCGCTGGAGAACCAGGCGCCGGTTCGCTTCACGCAAACGATCCGGAACGTAAACCGGACCGTCGGCACGATGCTCGCCAGCGAACTGACCCGGCGCCACAAGCTCGGCATGTACGGCGGCAGCCTGCCCGAGGACACGGTCTGGATCGACTGCCACGGGATCGGCGGGAACAGTTTTGGGTCGTTCATCATCAAGGGGATGACCCTGAACGTCATCGGCGAGACCAATGACTATGTTGGGAAAGGCCTTTCCGGCGGCAAGATTATCGTTTCCCCGCCACCGGAATTCCGCGGCAAGCCCGGCGAGAATATCATCATCGGCAACGTGGCCCTGTACGGCGCGACCGAGGGCGAAGCCTACTTCCGCGGGTTGGCGGGCGAGCGCTTCGGCGTGCGTAACAGCGGCGCCTGGGCGGTGGTCGAAGGCGTGGGCGACCACGCTTGCGAGTACATGACCGGCGGGCGCGTGGCCGTGCTGGGCCGCACGGGCCGCAATTTCGCGGCCGGCATGAGCGGCGGTATTGCCTACGTGTACGACCGTGACGGCGACTTCGCGATCCATTGCAACACGGAAAGCGTGGACCTGAAGCCGCTCCACGAGAAGAGCCTGCCGGAACTCCGGCGCATGCTGGAGCGCCACGCGGACTACACCGGAAGCGAAACGGCCCGGGCGATCCTGGACAACTGGGACGCGGAGACGAAGCGATTTATCCGTGTGATGCCCCGCGACTACGCCGCCGTACTGAAGCAGCAGGAACAGGAACAACCGGAGGTGACGCATGCTTCCTGATAAAGCCAAGGGATTTATGGTTTTCGACCGGGAGATCGCGCACGACGACGATCCGGCGGAGCGCCTCCAGCACTACCGGGAGTTTTCGCACTCGCTGCCCCCGGAGAAGATCAAGGAACAGGCGTACCGCTGCATGAACTGCGGGATCCCGTTCTGCCACAGCGGCTGCCCGCTGGGCAACCAGATCCCGGACTTCAACGAGCTCATGAAGGACGACGACTGGGAAGAAGCCCTGTTTGTCCTTCATTCCACGAACAACTTCCCGGAATTCACGGGGCGCGTCTGCCCGGCGCCCTGCGAGACGGCCTGCGTCCTGGGCATCAACGAGCCGGCGGTCACCATCGAGATTAACGAGCGCGAGATTGCGGATCGCGGCTGGCGCGAGGGCTGGATCGTCCCGCAGCCGCCCGAACACCGGACCGGCAAGCGCGTGGCGATCGTGGGATCCGGCCCCGCCGGCCTGGCCGCCGCCCAGCAGTTGAACCGCGCCGGCCACCACGTGTCCGTCTATGAACGGGCGGACGAACCCGGCGGCCTGCTGCTCTACGGCATTCCCAATTTCAAGCTCGAAAAGGCCATCGTGCGCCGCCGCGTCGACCAGATGCGCGCCGAGGGCGTGGAATTCATCTGCAACGCCGAAGTGGGCGTGGACGTGCCCACGAGCAAGCTGGATCAGTACGACGCGGTGCTGATCACCATCGGCTCCACCAAGAGCCGAACCTTCGACGGGATGAATATCCCCGGATCGGACCTGAAGGGCATCTACCCCGCCATGGATTTCCTGCCGCAGCAGACGCGGCGCGTGCTCGGCAAACCCGTCAAGGACGAGGAAATTCTGGCGACGGACAAGCACGTGATCGTGATCGGCGGCGGCGACACGGGATCGGACTGCGTCGGCACGAGCCTGCGCCAGGGGTGCAAGTCGCTCGTCAACCTGGAATTGATGCCCAAACCCCCGCTGGCGCGGGCCGAAGACAACCCGTGGCCGCAGTGGTCGTTTGTGTACCGGACCTCCTCCAGCCACAAGGAAGGCGGGGAGCGCCGTTACAGCGTGCTCACCAAGCACTTTGAGGACAATGGCAACGGCCACGTGGCCGCGCTGCACACCGTGCAGCTGGAATGGGGCGAGCCGGACGAGAACGGCCGCCGCGCCATGAAGGAAGTGCCCGGCACGGAGGAACGCCTTCCCGCCGACCTCGTGCTGCTGGCCATGGGCTTCACCCAGCCGGAAACCGATACCTTCGTGAAGGATCTGGGGCTCGATATGGAGCGCAACCGCTTCGGGCAGGCCATCAAAGCGACCATGACGGACTACAAGTCCTCGCGCGAGAAATACTTCGTCGCGGGCGACGCCCGGCGCGGCCAGTCCCTGGTGGTCTGGGCGATTCTGGAGGGCCGCGAGGCCGCGCGCGCGATCGACGTCTACCTCATGGGCGAATCGACGCTACATGATCGCGACAGCCACGGATATGAAAGCGTCATTCGGGGCCGCGTGCCGGTCTGACCCGGCCGATCATCGGCGTTTTTCCCCGGAGGCGGGCTCTTGTCAGCCTCCGGGGAACTTTTTTCGTTGCACTGGGGATGGTATCCACAGGTGTAACGGCGGAAGCGGCGTGCCGGTACTATCGGAGGAGCGGGCGGTACCAGCGCGCGCCGGTTTTCTGGCCCGGCCTCCCTGTGTTATGCTTCGCCTGCGTTACACTACCCAGGAAGGACGAGATTGTTGAAGCACCTCCAGAATCTGTCACGATTGCCCGAAAAAGCGGATGGTTTCACCACCGGAGAAAAGCTCGCGCTGGCGGCCGGCATCGCGGACGCGATCGCGGCGTTCTTTGAAACCAAGGAGGGCGCGGGATCGGGGAGCTAGTTCGTTTCCGGGGCGCGCCCCGGCAGCCGGCCACCTCGAATCGAGCCTACAGACACATCCAGGGATTTTCTTGTGAAACATCTATCCGTAATCAGCCGGCGCCCGCGGCCCGCGCAACTGCCGAATGTGAACGTTTCCGCGATATTCTCGCTCGTCGCCAACATCCTTTTCGCGGTATCGACAGCGGTTCTCGCGAAAGAGAACTCCGATTTTCCCAATATTCCGCTGCCGGGGGGGAGCCGTTAGGCCGCCGGCAGCCGCCGGACCGAACCACAGGGCGGTCGCCGGAAATTGTCGCCGGTGGCTCGCCCCGCTTACCGAGGTACCATCATGAAGCATCTTCAAACCCTTTCCCGCCGTCCCGAAAAAGCGCAGAGTCCCCTGTGTTCGGGATTTCAGAACGACTACCACGTGTTGCTGTGCTTCCTCCTGGAGCTGGTCCAGACCGTGTTTCCCGCGTTCGCCGACTCCAAGACGCCCACGCAGTCGGGCGCGTGAGGGCTACGCGGCGTGCGGCGGCTGGCCCTCATCTCGCGGCGCCCCCACCAGGCGCAGGACGTGGCCCCCGAGGTCAAGCTGACCGCCCTGCGCGACCTGGTCGCCGCGGCGGGGGCCTGGCCGGCGCTTGAAGACGGCCTGACCGCCATTATTCCGCTGTTCGTGAACAAGGATCCGAGCAACCCGGCTCCGGAATGAGTCCCGCCGGTTTTTTTGACTTGTAGCCGCCGCCGAAATATGGTCTAATAGGGGCGGACTGGAGAACCTACGGAGTGGACCTATGAAGCACATCAAGCCGGTATCGACCCCCCGGGCCGACTCGTTTCTGGATTTCTACAACGCGCTTTTCCGCGCCTGGGTGGAATTCCGCAACGCAAAGACGGACGAGGCGGTTTCGGGGTTCTGAGACCCCGCTGAGCCAGACGCAATCGAGCGGGGCCTGACGCCCGGGCGCAGGCCCCGATTGGTTTGCCTGGCGGGCGCCGCGCGCTGCGGGGATAGGGAACGGACGCGGTGATCACGGGCGCCTACAGCTACATTCGCGGCACGGAACACGATGACGTGGCGGCGCTCGCGGCCCTCTACCGCGACGGCGTGTTGCGCGCCGGGTTGCTGGATGGCCGCCGGGAACCGATACTGCCCACCCTGGAGGAGCTCGCGGAGTTCCTCAACCGCAAGGAATTCGCCGAAAGCGCCTTCTACACCATAGAGGACCGCACGGGCGGCATTCGCGGCTTCTGCACGCTACGCGGCCTCAATCCGGAAGCCCGCCATTGCGAATACAGCCTGCTGTTCCTCGACGAATCCGATTATGGGGATCCCCTGGCCGGCGAGGCGACGGGCGTCATGCTGGAGCGCGCGTTTGTGCGCTGGGGCCTCCGCAAGGTGGTCGCCACGTGCCTCGAATCCGAGTCGGCGTTTAGAGCCCACCTGGCGCGGCACGGCTTCGTTTCCGCCGGCGTGCAACGCGATGTGCTCCACGCGCGGGGACGCTGGCACAATATGGAATCCCTCTACCGCGGCAATCCCCAAAGTGAACCCACGCAGATCGGCGCCCCGAACCATGCCCTATAAGACCGAGACCTTTATCCGACGCGCGGAGCGGGACGATCTGGACACGGTGGTGCGCTGGATGGAAAGCCCCGATTTTCTGTACTTTCTGTATGGGGATCCGGCGCGGTCGCCCCGCCAGGTGCGCGAGAAGATCGTGGGCATGCTTGGGCGCGCCACGGGCCACACGATGCCCGGCGGGATCTACCTGATCGTCGACAGCGCGAAACACGGGCCGATCGGTTTGCTTTCGCTGCAAAACATCAGCTGGCGCAACCGTTCGTGCAGCATTGATTTGTATCTTGGCCAGGCCCAGCTCCGGAACAAGCTCATCACCGCCAGCGCCATTTACCAGGCGCTTGAGTACTGCTTTTTCGAGCTGAATCTTCACCGGATCACGGCCTATATCTACAGCTTCAACACGGCTTCGTGGCGGATATTCGAGAAGACTGGCGCCCGGCGCGAATTGACGCTGAAGGACCATGTGGTCCGGGATGGCCAGCCGCACGATCTGTATTGTTATGGCCTGCTGCGGCCCGAATTCGACGCGTTGCGCGCGCGCCACGCGGTCGCGGCGGAGGGCTTCTCCCTCCAGGCGATGATCGAGATGCTCGGCGCGGTGGATCCGGAGCCCGCGCCGTGACAGGGCTCTTTCTCGGCGTGCTGGCCGCATATCTCGTGCACGCGATCGCCTTGCACCGCGCCAGCGGACCGGAAACCGAGGCCGACGCCGAGACCCACCTGCACCGGGGCATGCCGGCCCCGCTCATGCCCTTTGCGCTTTTTCTCGCCGTTCATGCGCTGGAGAGCGCGCGGCTTTCCGCCTGGCTCCATTCGCCGGCCGTGCTGGCGTCCGCTGGGGCGCTGCTCATGCTGGTCATGCTCAACCAGCTTCGACGGAAGCATCTGGAATTGCATGGCGGCGGCGCGGCGTTTCGAATCTTCTACGTGGCGGGCGGCGCGCTTCAGACCGTGCTGCTGGTCCTGGCCGGGTACTACGCCTGGGAGGAGGGGATCCTCGGCCGGGGACTTTTTCACCCGCAATGGGTTATACTGGGGCTGGCGGGCGGCCATCTCATCTTCGGGATATCGCTGCTCTTCAGCCACCGTTCGCTCGAAAGCCTGCGCGATATAGGCGTCTACATCGCCGATCCGCGCCCCGTTTCGGCGTACGCGGCGCGATCGCCCCGGCAGGTCTTCGCGTGCATTGACGTGAGCCTGATCGAGGAGTTGGTGTACCGCGTCGCCGCGCAGGGCTTGCTGCTGGCCTGGACGGGCAACGCCTGGGCCGCAATCCTGGTTACGGCGGTGGTCTTTTCGGTGGTGCACCGGCACTTCTTCTATAATCACGTGGTGGATTCCGCCGAGTTTCTGGCGTTTTCCATCCTGCTCGGCGCGCTCTACCACCTGACGGGAAGCCTTACGCTGGTGGTGCTGGTGCACGCTGTGCGCAATCTGGAAATTGTCTATTTCGACCAATCGAAGGACCCCGCGGACGGTGCGGGCTCCGCGGAACCCGCGCCGCGCGCGGCAATTGGCGCCCGGTGGCGGGCGCCAGTTTATTCCCCCATGCATGGAAAGTGATACCTGATATGGCCGTATCTTCCGAAGCCCTGGTTCGCCTGGAGGGCCTCGAAAAAACCTTTATACTCCGCCACTTCTTCCACAAGGAAGAGGAGGACAGCAAGCGCCGCGTCTACGTCCGCAAGGAAGTGAAGGCGGTCACCGGAGTCAGCTTCGATATCCAGCCCGGCGAAATCTTCGGCCTGCTGGGCCCCAACGGCGCCGGAAAGACGACCACGGTAAAAATGCTCTCGGGCCTCGTGAAGCCGGATCGGGGCGCCGTGTACATCGACGGGCTCGAAGTCGAGCGGAACCGCCGCAGGGTCCTCGAAAAGGTCGGGGTGGTGCTCGAAGGCACGCGCACGAGCATGTGGCCGCTGACGCCGCTGGAAAACCTGGCGTACTACGGCAACCTGAAGAATGTATCGGGCGGCATCCTCAAGGAGCGATCCCACCAGCTCCTGGATTTCATCGGCCTGCGCGAAAAGAAACACACGCAGGTGCGCCACCTCTCGCGCGGCCAGAAGCAGAAGCTGGCGATCTGCATTGCGATGATCGCGGATCCAAAGGTGCTGCTGTTGGACGAGCCCACGACCGGGCTTGACGTGCAGAGCGCGCGCGCCATCAAGGACAAAATCATTGAAATGACGCGGGAACATGGCAAGAGTGTTCTTGTGACCACGCACGATATGCACGTGGCGCAGGAGCTCTGCGATCACATTGGCATCATCGACAGGGGCGGGCTGGTGGCCTGCAAGCCGACGGCGGAACTGATCGGCCTGTTTTCCGATCAGGTCTACGTCTTCCGGACCGATCGCGAAGTCGATACGGCCGCCTTCGAGGCGCTACCCGGCGTCTTGAGCGCGGTAACGGAACAGTCGGCCGATGGGCCGCTGCTGGTGGTGAACATCACCCCGGAACCGGCGGCCCGATCCGAGGCGCTCTACGGGGTGATGGCGGGCCTGCGCGATGCGGGCCACGAGCTCTGGAGCATTTCCCAGCGCCAGCAGAATCTGGAGAGCGTGTTCCTCCAGCTTACAACGAGCAGCATATAACCTGCGGCCGCGCCCGCGGAGGAGCGTTTGAGTTTATGAGTTTCTTTCTCGTCATGAAAGCCGAAATCGTGCGCGCGCTCATCGTCATGCGCCGCTACTGGTTCCGCACGGTGACCGGCATGATTATGGGGTACGGCATGCTGCTGGTGTTGATCATGGGGTTCATGGTCAGCCGTGACGAAGTGACAAGCGCCATGGACGGGCGTTTCGGCGACGCGGGCCAGGCGACGAATTTCGTCCTGGGATTCATCATTGGCATGTTCGCGTTCGGCATCGTGGGCATGTTTACCCAGGGCATCCAGAGCATGGCCGGGACCGGCGTGCTGGAGCAGCTCTGCCTCAGCCCGCACGGGCTCGTGACCAACTTTCTCGCGCGCACCATCGTCACGGCGGTCACCTCGATCTTCTCTTCGTCGCTCATGGTCTGGATGGTCACCGCCACGGTGGGCGGGACGCTGCACTTCGATCCGGTTGCGGTGCCGATTCTGCTCTGCCTTACCTTCGTAAATCTGCTCGGATTCGGATTCATGATGGGCGGGCTCGTGCTGGTCTTCAAGCAGGTGGGGCAGGTCGCCATTCTCATTCGCATGGGCCTGTTCGCCCTTGCGATTTTCGCCACCGAGGAGATGCTGAACCGGGGCTTCATCATGGCGGCCTTCATGCACATACTGCCGATTACCGACGCCGCCATCCTGCTCAAGTGGACGCTTATCTCCAACCAGGGCATCGTGGGTGACAATTTCGAGAACTACCGCCCGGTATTGCAGCACCCGTCGATGTTCTTTCTGATTGTCAATTGCGCGGTCTGGTTCGGGCTTGGCGTGGCCGTATTCCGCTTTATGGAAACGTGGAGCCGCGCGAAGGGTACGCTGGGGACCTATTGATGGGCGCGCCGGCATTACATCGCTTCGAGCAGGGCGGCAAGCGTTTCGTGGTGGACACGGAGACCTGCTTCTGTTTCGAGTGCGATGCGGTGTCGTGGGCCGTGCTCGAACACTATCCCGAAACGCCGGTGAACCGCATCGCGCACCTGGTCGGGCAGGATCACCCCCGCCGCGAGGTGGAGGAGGTGATAGGCGAACTCGAATGGCTCCGATCCACGAAAGCGATCCTGCCGCGGCGAAGCCCCGCGGAGCTGCTCAAGCAATTCGAGGTGGCGCGCGCCCTGCAACGGGTGGACGTCTGGACGGATGGTGACTGCGTGGTCCTCGAGGGGGCGATGGCGTTGCTTCTCGGGCGCTCGCGCGACCGGGATGCGATCGCGCTCCACATCCATCCCGGCGGGCCGGCCTCGCGGCTGCTGGAATCGGTCGATGCCGCCTTCCGCAACGCGCGGCTCGCGGGAAAATCGCTCGAAATCGTCCTGGAGGCGCCCGTATCGCTGTCCGGCCGCGATGCGCGCGCCTTGGGCCCGCACGGGCTGTCCCTCGCCTGGAGCGTCGCGCCGGACGCGCCCGCGGACGCCCTGCGCGCTTTTGACGCGGCGCTGGGAAAGGGCCTCTCGGGGCTGGCCGGCGTCCTGGAGGGCGCCACGGCCATCCTGACCCCCGCGTCGGGCGCGTTCCGGGATGCCGTCGTTCATCTGCACGGCGCGGGCTTCACGCGGATCGAAATAGATCTGTCGGCGGCCTATCAGCGCGATCCCGGCCTGGACCCGGCCGCGGTGCTGGAGGGGATGCGGGCGGCGGCGGTCTACTACGCGCAGCAATTGCTCGCGGGAAAGCATTTTCGTCTGGAGCCGATCGCGGCCACCTTTCACCAGATCTACGAAGGCGCGCCGCGCCCGCGATCCGACGCCAGCGGGACACACGAGCTCGCGATCGATGCGCGGGGTGAGCTCTACCCCTCGCGCTATTTCGCCGGACAGGACGCCTTCCGGCTCGGGAATCTGGCGGACGGGCGAATCGACGAGGACCGGCGGGCGCCGTTCGACGATCTCGGCGCCATCAGCACATCGCCGTGTAATACCTGCTGGGCGCGGAACCTGTGCGGGGGCGGCCACAGCGCCATCCACGCGGCGCGCACCGGCGCCATCCGCACCCCGGATCCGGCCTGGTGCGATCGCCAGCGGGACTGGTTCGCGTCGGCGATCGCCGCGTTCAACCTCCTTTCGTCCCAGGGGGTTAACTTCGACCGGATATACCAGTCCGTACAGCCCGCTGGCCGCCTCTCGCTCTGGCAGGCGGCGAAAGCGGCGATGACGCTGAAGGCGGGCGTCCGGCCCATTGCCGAGGCGGACGCGCCCCTGCTTGCGCGCTGGGAGAACTGGAGCGAATCGGTCTACTTTCTGGGCAACGAATACGGGACCTTCCTCGCGACCCGGTACGACCGCGAAATGGACTCGTTGCACCCACGCGGCATCGAGCAGGAGCTGGTCATTATCTCGCGCCGCGGCGATCCGATTGGGTTGCTGAAGATCCGGCCCGAACCCCGCCTGCAACTGGCGCGCGTGTGGATTTACCTGCGCAACCCACAGCAGTATGCCGATCCCGGCCTGCGGCGGAGCTTCCGGCACATTCTCGGCGAGGCGGCGCGCCATGACGCCTTCTCCACGCTCGTTGCGGCGGCCGGACCGGGGGATCCGGGCCTCGGCGACTTTCTTCTGGCGTCGGGTTTCACCCACGCCGGGCGCGAGCGGGCCGCGCTTTTCCTGCACGACGCCTACCACGACATCGACATGTACAGCGTGCGCCTCTCCTGACCGGTTGCGCCCGGGTGCGCCGGGGTATATAGTAGAAGTAACGCAGTTACTCCGGAGCGTTTATGGGATCCATCGTAAAAGTAGTCGTTGCCGATGACGATCTCTATGTCGCCCGCTTCATCGCGCGCGTCATGGCGTCGCTCGGCTACTGCGCCATTCTGTGCAGCGATGGCGAGCGGGCGTTGCACGTGCTCGAGGACAACCCGGACGCGCGCCTGCTGGTGACGGATATCTCCATGCCCAACATGGACGGACGGCGCCTGCTCGGGGAGCTTCGGAGCCGGGAGAACTTCAAGAAGCTGCCGGTCATCCTCACGTCGGGCCTGGCGCGCGTCAGCGAGATCGCCGATCTGCTGGATGTCGGGGTCACGTGTTATCTCGGGAAACCCATTGAGGTGGACGAGCTGCGGAGCTACGCCCAGAATCTGGTCCAGCACGGGACCGTTGTCGCGCCGAAATAGCGGGTGATCAGCGCGCGGATGCAGGGCAATCGCATTTAAACCCGATCGCGGCATTTGGGCGTAAAGTTGAGTTGATTTGGGGCCTTGAATCAATGAACGTGGGCGTGTTGGAGCGCCGGCATCTCTGCCGGCAAGGTCCGGGATTCGCCGCAGGCGAAATGCCAGCGCTCCAACACGCGCCCTTTTCTAAAATTTCAGGTGGTTCGTATGGCGCTCGGCTCGAACTGGAAGTATAAATGCGATTGACCGGCGTGCGGGTGGGCCTTGGCGCGTGTCTTTCCCATCGTGTGCTATAGTGGGCATCGCACATGTGGAGGGAAGAACCATGCGCTTCGTTCATTGGCTGCTGCTTTTGTCCGTTCTGTCGGGATGCGCCACGACGCGGGAATCGGAATCTGATCGGAGCGCGGATCCGGTATCACAACGCCCCACCGACTTTCTTGATCAGGCCGTGGTCGGGCCGTTGGGGGATGGGACGTACATCGTGCCCACGAACCAGTTGATCGATCCCGCGGGCCTGACGGTGGAATTTCCCGGGCGGCCGGTGGGGGTTGCGAAGCATCCGTCGGAGCCGCTGCTGGCGGTGAAGAACCGGCTGGATGTGCTGCTGCTGGATGCGACCAGCGGGTCAATCCTCCAAACCCTGCCCATGCCGCGCGACGGCGCCAGTTTTTGCGGGCTCGAGTGGATGCCGGACGGCGGCGCGTTCTGGGTGACGTCCGCAAAGCGCTACGCGCACCGGGGGGCGCGCCAACCGGATGGGACATTTGCGTGGGATGCGGAGATCGGGCTTCCGGGGCCCGGCGGCCAGGGGGACTCCGCGCCGGGCGGCATTGCAATCGATGAGCGCCGGGGGCTCGCCTACATTTGCCTGAGCCGCAACAACAGCATCGGCGTGGTGGACCTGGCGGAGAGGAAGGTGCTGGAGGAAATCCCGGTGGGCATCGCGCCCTACGACGTGAAACTGCATCGGGACTACCTCTTTGTGACCAATTGGGGCGGGAGCCGTCCCGCCGAGGGCGCGGCCACGGGCCCGACTTCCGGAAGCCGCGTATCGGTGGATGCGCGCGGGATTGCGAACACGGGAAGCGTATCCATCATCCAGTTGCAGTCCATCGCCGCGGTGTTGGTGGCGGAAGGGGCGAGCGCGGCGCAGGTCGCGGATCGGGAGCACCACGTCACGCCCATGAACGCCGCCAGAGCCTGGACGTCCTTTGATGTAGAAGTCGGCTTGCACCCGAGCGGGATGGCCTTTTCACCGGATGGCGACCGGTTGTATGTCGCCAATGCCAACAGCGATACGGTGTCGGTGCTGACGACGTCGGCAGTACAGCCCGGGCTCGTCGCGGTGGAGGGCGATCTTGTCGTGAAACCCGCGCCAAACCTTCCTTTCGGTAGCGCGCCCAATGCGCTGGCGGTCTCCCCGGATGGCGCCTCGTTGTACGCGGCGCTCGGCGGGAACAACTGCATCGCGGTGGTGGACCTGGAGGCGGGCAAGGTGACGGGGCTCATTCCCACCGGCTGGTATCCGGGCGATGTGCAGTTTGATGCGGCCTCGAATGTCCTGTATGTGGCCAACACCAAGGGCGTGGGATCGCGGAATCAGGAGTTCGAGCACATTGCGAAGCGCGTGGGGGACTATCAGGCGGTTGAGGTGCCGCCGGGCGAGTACTACAACTCCCACACGCACCGCGGGAGTGTGTCGATTATCCCCACGCCCGAGGGGGACGAGCTGAAGGAACTCACCTACCGCGTCGCAACCAACATGCGGCTTCCGCAGATCGAAGCGGCGATGGGCGCGAAGCCGGCCCGCGAGAAGCGGGAGACGCCCGTGCCCACGCGGCCGGGCGAGGTCTCGCCGATCAAGCACGTGCTCTACATCATCAAGGAGAACCGGACCTACGACCAGATCCTGGGCGATCTGCCGCAGGGGAACGGCGATCCGAGCCTGGTCCACTTCGGCCGGGACGTGACGCCGAACCACCACGCGCTCGCGGAAGAGTTTGTGCTGCTGGACAACTTCTACTGCAACGGCGTACTCAGCGCCGACGGGCACCAGTGGGTGGCCGAGGGGTATGTGACCGATTATATCGAGAAGCAGTTCGGCGGGTTCACGCGCAGCTACCCCTACGCGGGCGATGACGCGCTCGCCTATGCGTCGTCCGGGTTTATCTGGGACCAGGTGCTCGCGAAGGGACTGACATTCCGGAACTACGGCGAAATGGTGCAGGCGAAGATCACCCCGAAGGACGCAACCTGGGCGCAGATCTACGCGCAATACCAGAACGGCGGCGACGCCATCCAAATCGAGGCGACTTCCCACATTCCGACGTTGCAGGCGAACATGAATCCCCGCTTCATCGGCTTCCCGGGGGTGGTGCAGGATGTGTACCGCGCGAAGGTGTTTCTGGAGGAGTTCGCGGAGTTCGAGAAGAATGGAAACCTGCCCCATTTCATGACGATGCTCCTGCCGAATGATCACACCTCGGGCACGCGCGAAGGCATGCCGACGCCCCGGGCCGCGGTGGCGGACAACGACCTCGCGCTGGGCCAGATTGTGGACGCGATCACGCACAGCTCGTACTGGCCGGAAACGGCGATCTTCGTGGTGGAGGATGATCCGCAGGCGGGCCTGGACAGCGTGGACGGGCACCGGACCGTGGCGTTCTGCATCAGCCCCTACACGCGGCGGGGCGCGGTGGTGAGCACCCACTACAACCAGAGCAGCATGCTGCGGACGATCGAGCTGATCCTCGGGCTTGACCCCGTCAACCAGCTTACGCTGGCGGCCCTGCCGATGAACGACTGTTTCCAGGAGACGCCGGAAGTGACGCCGTACAAGGTGAAGCCCAACATCATCCCGCTGGACGAGATGAATCCCCCGATCGGCGCGACGCGCGGACTCCAGCGGTACTACGCGAAGCAGTCGATGAAGATGCCGCTCGATGACATCGACAACGCGGACGAGGGCCTGTTCAACC
This sequence comes from Candidatus Hydrogenedentota bacterium, assembly GCA_019637335.1. Lineage (NCBI taxonomy): Bacteria > Pseudomonadati > Candidatus Hydrogenedentota > Candidatus Hydrogenedentota bacterium. The sequence continues at coordinate 29,739 of JAHBVV010000026.1, forward strand.
GGATCCTGTGGCATTCGGTGAAGGGCTACGATGTGCCGTATCCGGTGGTGGAGTGAAGGGTGAAGGGTGAAGGGTTTTTCCGCCGAGCGGAACGGTATGCGTTCCCACGGAGGACCGTGGGAACGAGTCCCGGGTGAAGGGATTTATGATGAAGATTTCCCGCCGGACGTTTGCGCGGGCCGCGATGGCGGCGTCGATCGCGCCGGTGATAATTCCATCGCGGGCGCGTGGCAATGAGGTTGTTCCACCGCCCAGCGAGCGCATCACTGTGGGCGTCATTGGCCTCGGCGGGCTCGGCATGGGGCATGTGGGCCGCTTCCTGCAGGCGTCGGGGACGCAGGTGGTGGCCGTGTGCGATGTGCAGGCGCTCCACTACCGCGACCAGGAATGGGAGAAGCGCAGCCCCTGCGGGCGCGACGCCGCGAAGGCGGTGGTGGAGGACTTCTACGGCGAGCAGATGCGGAGCGGCGCGTATGCCGGGTGCGATGCGTACCGCGACTTTCGGGAGCTTTGCGCGCGGGAGGACATCGACGTCGTGGTGGTGGCCACGCCGGATCACTGGCACGCGCATATCTGTCTGGAGGCAATGCGGAACGGCAAGGATGTGTATTGCGAGAAGCCCGTGACCCACCTCTTCCGCGAGGGTCAACTCGTGGTTGCGGAAGTGGCGAAACAGCAGGCTATCTTCCAGGTGGGATCGCAGCAGCGCTCGGATCGCGGTTTCCGCCGTTGTGTTGAGCTCGTGCGGAACGGGCGCATCGGCAGAGTGGTCCATGTGGAGGTGGGGCTGCCCCGCGGCTTCGACGAGCCCCAGGGCGACCCCTCGATTACGGACCCGCCGGAGAATCTGGACTACGATTTCTGGTGCGGCCCGTCCGAATTGCTGCCCTACATGCGCGCGCGGCACCACCGCGCCTGGCGCTGGCATCGGGCCTACGGCGGCGGGCAGTTGATGGACTGGATCGGGCACCACAACGACATCGCGCACTGGGCCACGGGCGTGGAGCGTAGCGGCCCCGTGGAAGTGACCGCGCCCGGGAGGTGGACCTGGTCCAGGTTCGAGGGCTATGACACGCCCGTGGACTACGAGGTGTGGAGCCATTACGCGAATGGCATGACCATCAGCATCAGCACGCGGCACGCGGGCGGGGTGAAATGGATCGGGGAGGATGGCTGGATCTGGGCGAACCGGGGCGATCAGACCGGGTCGGACATGGCCTGGTTCGCGCGCGACTTTGATCCGGGTCCGGTAAAGGCCTACGCGTCCGACGACCACGTGGGGAACTTTCTCGATGGCGTGCGCACGCGCGAGGCCTGTATCGCGCCCGCGGAAGTCGGGCATCGATCGATTACGCCGGGCCACCTGGGCTACGTGGCGGAGGCGCTGGGCCGCAGGCTCCAGTGGGACCCGGAGAACGAAGTGGTCGTGGGCGACGCGGAGGCGGACAAGTTGCTCAAGGCGGTGGACTATCGCGCGCCGTTTTCTCAGGCTTCAGGCTGGAGGCTTTAGGTCTTTAGGCGTCCAGGGCCTACTGGGGGCTGCGGGCGCTGGGGCGGCCTGGAATCTGGGGGGTGTGGGATAAAAGAAGCGCCCGGCTCCTTTGGTGGGGAACCGGGCGCGGGAATGCGGATTCGGGGATGTGGAATCAGTTGCCTTCGTTGACCATGGCGTCGAAGGCCGCAAAGCCACTCTGCACAGGGACTTCACCGGGGAACTTGATGAATTCCACGTGGCCGTCCATGTAGAGGACGTTCGATCCGCCGGGCACGTGGTTGAAGTCGGCCGGGGTCGTGCTGATGCGGTCCCACATGATGAAGATCTCCGACTGCGCACGCGCGCTCGCGCCGGGGTTGTTGATGTCCGTCACTAGGAAGCGCTCGATGCCTTCGCGCAGCTTCAGGATCGAGCTGCCGCCACCGGTGCCATTCGGCGCCGCAACCGGGATATCGCCCTCGGTGACGCGGTTGATCGCCTCGGCTTTGACCGGATCGCCGTTCGGCGGGAAATTGGGGACGATACGCTGGAGGATGCCTTCCAACCAGAGGACCGCCTGGGCCGGGCCGGAACCGGTCGCGCCCAGGAGCGCCGTGGTAAGCGGTCCAACCGGGGCGGTCGGATCGTCATTGCTGACGCGATCCCAGATATAACCCTGGTAGGCGTAGCTCTGGTCGACGGCGTTCATGCAGGTGCCGCCGTGGTTGCAGCCCTTGCCGTTCTGTGCGCGGGGCTGTGTGCCGTCATAGTCGGTGCGTCCGAAGAGAATCTCTCCGCTCTGGCCGGTCCAGTTGGCCGCGTTGCCGTCGGCGTCCGACGGGCAGGTGAAGACATTGGGATCCGCGATGTACTCGGGATAAACCTCGAGGACGTAGGGGCCGAAGTTCGCCTTTACACTGTTGTAGTCGGGGTTGCCCGCCGGCGGCGGAACGGCCTTGAAGAACACGGACGGGAAGGTCTCGCCCTTGCTCTCATTGGTGTACATCTTGAACATGAGTCCAAGCTGCTTGAGGTTGTTCTGGCAGCTTGAGCGGCGGGCGGCCTCCCGCGCGCGGGCCAGGGCCGGCAGCAGGATGGCCGCGAGAATGCCGATGATCGCGATGACCACCAGCAGTTCGATAAGGGTGAAACCTCTCTTTTTCATGGAACTCTCCAGTAATTCGATGTGATTGCTTAGGGAACGTTTCAATGGGGGGAACCAATCTTCGATATCGCGCACAAATTCAGCCTACTCGACCTGGGCCGGGCCGCGGTCGCGGAGAATCGAGACCGCGCTGGCCGTAGCGTTGAATTACCGATAACGCCAGTATGGTACCACTATCCGGACGTGGCGTCAATAGTCGCGAGGGCCCTGGGAAGTCTCCGGGGTCGGGCATAGAAACATATGGCTCCGGAAAACTATGCAAACAAATAAGTTATGGGATATCCGCACGAGCGCCGCCCGCTTCGAAACAGCATCTGGACTTTGTGTACAAAGAAAGAGTTATCGATAATGTTATCCGTTCCAGCCAGCACCCGGGCCGCGCCCGGGCCGCGTAACCGCAAAACGCCATCGTACGGCGGGCCCCGCCGGAACCTGGCGCGGGTTGGATCTTGAAGCCTTTTTTTACCTATCCTTGCCGGAGTATCCCTGTTCGGCGTCGCGCCGCGGGGCAACCCCTTGGAAATTGGCGGCGGCGTTCGGGCCGGCCGCGATGGAGCCTTTCAAGATGAACGACTTTTCGCGCAGGACCTTCCTGCAGGCGGCGGGCGCGGGCGCGCTGGCCGCGGCCATCTCGCCGGCGGCGCTGGCGAAGGCGCTTCCGGGCAGCCAGATGAAGCTCGGGCTGGTGACCTACCTCTGGGGCCAGCATTGGGATCTGGACACCATCATCAAGAACTGTGCGGCGAGCGGCGTACTCGGGGTGGAGTTGCGCACGGAGCACGCGCACGGCGTGCAGCCGGAGATTTCCCAGGCGGCCCGGGCGGAGGTCAAGAAGAAGTTCGCGGACAGCCCTGTAATCTGCCTGGGCCCGGGTACGAACCAGAAGTACGACTCCCCGGATCCCGCTGTGCTTCGCAAGAACATCGAGGGGACCTTCGAGTTTATCCGCCTGAGCCACGACATCGGCGCGAGCGGCGTCAAGGTGAAGCCCGATCATTTTCAAGAGGGCGTGCCGCGGGAAGTGACCATTGAGCAGATCGGCAAGTCGCTCAACGAGGTGGGCAAGTTCGCCGGCGACTTTGGCCAGGAGATCCGGCTGGAGGTCCATGGCTCGTGCGCGGAACTCCCCACGATCAAGGCCATCATGGACGTGGCGGATAACCCGAATGTTGGCGTGTGCTGGAATTCGAACGACCAGGACCTTCAGGGCGAGGGCCTCGAATACAACTTCAACCTGGTGAAGGACCGCTTCGGCGCGACGGCGCACATCCGCGAGCTGAACGTGGGCGACTACCCCTACCAGGAACTCATGAACCTGTTCGTCGCGATGGACTACAAGGGCTGGATCTGCCTCGAATGCCGCACGGAGATCGAGGACGGTATCGCGGCGCTGACGGAACAGCGCGAGATCTTTGAGTCGATGGTCGACGTGGCGCGGGCGAAGTTGGGCGCGTAACCCGTTCGAAGAATATTGATGCATGACACGGCCGGGCCGCCCCGCACCGGGCGCGGTCCGGCCCGCCGCTTGCGCAGCGCGCATACAACACGACGCCGCCCCATGGGCAGCCGGCCGGCGTCGGAGGAGAAGCCCCATGGCAGTATCCCGCCGTCATTTCTTGAAGGCCACCGCCACTGGCGCGGCCGCCGCGATCCTTCCGCTGGGCGCCGCGCGCGCCCAAGCCGCCTTCAAGCTCGACTACATCCTGGCCTCCAGCCTGTACGGGCAATTGCCGCTGAAGGACATCCTTCCCGAAGTGGCGAAGGCCGGGGCAACGCACATTGACCTGTGGCCGAAGAAGCACGGCAGCCAGCGCGAAGAGCTCGACGCAATGGGCGAGGAGGCCTTCCTGGCGCTGCTGGCGGAGCACCAGGTGAAGCCGGGCATCCTCACGCGCTACGACCTGGGGCCCTACAAACTCCTGGACGAGGTCAAGCTCGCGGGCCGCATCGGCGCGCGGCTGGTGATCGCCGCGAGCGGCGGCGGCGGCAGCGAGGGCCCCGATCTGAAGGGGCGCATCCAGGGCTTCATCGAGAAGATCAAGCCGACCGTGGACGCGGCGGAAGAGGCGGGCGTTACCGTGGGCATCGAGAACCACGGGAACGCACTGATCCAGAGCCCCGATTCCATGCGGTATTTCGCGGAACTGGCGACGAGCCCGGCGCTCGGCATCGCGTACGCGCCCTATCACCTGCCGCAGGACCCCGCGCTGCAGGCCGGCCTCATCCGCGACCTGGGCCCGAAGGTCAGCCATTTCTACGCGTGGGAGCACGGGTTCGGCAGCACCGGCGAAATCCCCAAGGCCCACGAAATGCAGCAGCTCCCGGGCTTCGGGCAATTCGATTTCATCCCCGTGTTGCAGGCCTTCAAGGAGATCGAATACAGCGGCTGGACATCGGTCTTCATGCACCCGATCCCGCGCGGCATCCCGATCCTCCCCACGATCGAGGAATCCACCGCCGCATTGAACCGATCCAGGGCGTATCTGGAGGATTGTCTGGGGAAGTTGACGTAAAAGCGTTCAGGGACGGCAGGGACTTCAGGGACAGCAGAGACCGAAACACCTGCCGTCCCTGAAGTCCCTGCTGTCCCTGTAATCACTGGAGAGTACCACGAATATGAACAAAGTCCTCATCATCATCGGCGACGCGTCGGAGACGCTCGACACCCTCTACCCCTACTACCGCCTGCAGGAAGACGGCTTTCAGCCGGTCGTCGCCGGGCCGGAGCGCCACCGCTACCAGATGGTCATGCACGAGGTGAAGCCGGGCTGGACGATCACGAAGGAGTGGGAGGGCTACACGCTCCAGGCGGACGTCGCGTTCTCGGAGATCCAGCCCGAGGAATACCTGGGTATCTTCTTCTCCGGCGGGCGCGCCCCGGAGTACATCCGCTATGACTCGGACCTGGTGCGCGTGACGAAGCATTTCTTCGAACACAACAAGCCGGTCGCGTCCGTGTGCCACGGCGTGGAAATCCCCGCCTATGCGGATTGTGTCCGCGGGCGGCGCATGGCGACGGTGCCGAAGTGCCGATTCGATCTGGAGGTGTGCGGCGGCATCTTCGTGAACGAGGCGTCCGTCGTGGATGGGAATTTGTTCAGCGGGCGCACGTACCATGACAACGGGGTATACCTGAAGCCCTGGATCGAGGCGTTGAAGGCGGAGCGGGCGAAAGGTGCGGGGTGAAGGTGCGGCACGTCCGCCGCAGGCGGAAAGGGTGAGAAGGCGCCAAGGCCACGTAGTCCACTCAGTCCACTCAGTCCACTCAGTCCACCCAGTCCACCCAGTCCACCCAGTCCACCAGGAGCAACCCGTGCCGCTCAGACCAGCCTGCATCGCATTGTGCATCGCGCTAGCCGCCCACGTTGGCGCGGCGCCGGTGGTTCCGGGGTTTGACCGTTTTGCGGATGGCGGCGGGCCCGCCGGGGTGTCGGGCGGCGCGCTGCTCTTCAACGAACTCCAGTGTGGCGCGTGCCACGGGCCCCGGGCGTCGGCGTTTCCCCCGCGCACCGCGCCCGATTTGCTGGGCGTGGCGGAACGTATTCGCCCGGCCTACCTGGAGGCGTTTCTCGCGGCGCCGCACGACGTGAAGCCGGGGTCCACGATGCCCGATCTGCTTTCGGGACACGACGCGGCGGATCGCGCGGCGATCGCGGGCGACCTGGCGCATTTTCTCCGCAGCCTCGGCGGGCCATTTCAGGCGGACGGCGCGGCGCCCGATCAAGAGACCCTGGAGCGCGGCGCACACCTCTTCCACAGCGTCGGGTGCGCCGCGTGCCACGCGCCGGCGCAACCCCCGGAGACGGGCGGCGGCGACGATCCCTTCGCGGATTCGGGGCTGGTGGAGCTGCCGCCAATTGAACTTCCTTCCGTACCGCTGCCGCATCTGGGCCGGAAAACCTCGGCGGCCGCGCTCGCGGCCTTCCTCCTGGACCCCGCGCACGCGCGGCCGGGCGGTCGCATGCCGGACATGACACTGGCGGAAGACGAAGCTGCCGCCATCGCGCACTGGCTCGTGAACCGTTCCCCGGCCCCGCCCGGTGGTGACGATGCCCCCGTGGACCCCGCGCGCGCGGAACGCGGCCGCGCGCATTTCGAATCGCTCGGGTGCGCCGCGTGCCACGCCCTGGATGGCGTAGAAAACCGGCACGCCGCGCCCCGGCTGGATGGCGCGGCCAACTGGACCGCGGGATGCCTGGCCGAGGATCCGCCCGCCGGCGCGGCGCGCTTCGGCCTCGCGGAGAATCAGCGCAATGCGCTCGCGGCCCTGCGCGATGCGCCCGCGGACGAGAAGGTCTCCACCGAGGCCGCGATCAACCACACGCTGGTCGCCCTGAACTGCTACGCCTGCCACGATCGGGATGGCGCCGGCGGACCGGAGCCGGGCCGGGCGGCCTACTTCACGGAAACGGAGGCGCTGGACCTGGGCGACGAAGGGCGGCTGCCCCCGAGCCTGACGGGCGTGGGCGCGAAACTGACGCCGGGCTGGCTGCGCGACATTCTGACCGATGCGGGGCGCGTACGGCCCTACATGGCGACGCGGATGCCGCATTTTCCGGCGGAGTTCGTGGAACCGCTGGCCGAAGCGCTGCTGGAGGCGGACCGCGACCCCGAACCGATGGAGGTGGATGTGAGCGGCCTGGAGCACCACCACCGCAACCACTACGGGCGCGAATTGATGGGGGTAAACGGCCTCGGCTGCGTGACCTGCCACGATCTCAATGGCCACCGTTCGCTCGGCATCCCGGCGGTGGACCTGGCGCACGTGCCGGCGCGCCTGCAGCCGGCCTGGTTCCTCAAGTACATGCTCGAACCCGCGAGCCTGCGCCCGCAGACGCGCATGCCGGACTTTTTCGACGGCAACAAGAGCCTCAACAGCAAGCTGTTCGGCGGCGACGCCCGGAAGCAGATCGAGGCGCTCTGGATCTACCTGCGCGAGGTGGAGGAGACCCGCCTGCCGGAGGGCATGGAGGACGACACCGACTACGAATTGCGGCCGACCGACCGACCGCTGGTGCACCGGACGTTTATCGACGGCGTCGGGCCGAACGCCATCGCCGTGGGCTTCCCTGGCGGGCTGAACTTCGCCTGGGATGCGCGGGGCGCACGGCCCGCCATCGCCTGGCGCGGACGATTCATCGACGCGGAGTCGGCCTGGGCCGATCGCTACGTGCCCTTCGTGAAGCCGCTGGGGACCGATGTGGTTGCGTTTCCCGCCGGCGCGCCCCTGGACCGCACGCTCGAAGGCACGTGGCCCGACAGGAGCGAAGAAATCCGTTACCGGGGCTACCGGCTCGATTCAAGCCGCACGCCCGTCTTCCGCTATACCCTTGGTGAGGTCCACATAGAAGAGGCCCTCCGCCCCAACGAAGAGGGCGTCGGCCTCGTCCGCCGCCTGACCTTCACCGGCCCGCCGCAAACCATTTTCCTGCGCCTCGGCATCGGCGATCCCGTGGAAGGCGCCGGAAACACCTACAAAATCGGTCGAGTAACCCTGCGGGTGGCCGAAGGCCCGCCCGGACAGCCCGGCCCCGAGGAAGTGGGTTGGGTGTTGCCCGTCGCCGTAACCGAAGCCGGCGCAACCATCGAGCAGGTGATCACATGGTAAGCCCAACGGAGTACGCCCGAGAATTCACACCCGCAACCATCACAAACACGACGGATGGCCCCAGGAACACGTCGGGCGCCACCAGGAACTCGTTGGGTGCCACCCTCAAGCGGGCCGCTTCAAGCGGCCAACAGCTTGTGGGTGAAAAGACTTCAACGTCATCGCCAACACGCCCTTTCGCCAGATTTCTTGTAATCTTAAGCGCAATCCTCCTCGCCCACATCACCCACGCCGAAAACGCCTCCGCCTACACTATCGAACCCATTCCCACGCCGCCGGGCGTCGCTTTCGAGGCGAGCGCGCTGGAGACACTGCCCGACGGACGCATCGCCGCCGCCACGCGCATGGGCGAGGTGTGGCTGATCGGCGGGCTGTACGAGAACGACCCCGCGAAAATCACGTTCAAGAAGATCGCCGAGGCCCTGCACGAGCCGCTGGGACTGCTCCACCGCGATGGCGGGCTGTACGTCACCCAGCGCCCGGAATTGACCCACCTTCGCGACACCGACGGCGACGACGTCATCGACGAGTACAACACCGTCACCAGCGATTGGGGCATCACCGGAAATTACCACGAATACGCCTACGGCCCCGTGCCGGACCCGGACGGCGGCCTCTGGGTCACGCTGAACATCGGCATGGGCAAGGCCAACTACCCCGAGCAGGACGCGTGGCGCGGCTGGGGGCTGAAGGTGTATCCCGACGGCCGCCTGGAGCCGCAGTGCGCGGGCATGCGCTCGCCAGCCGGCGTGGGGGAGAACCTCGAAGGCGATGTCTTCTTCACCGACCAGCAGGGCGACTGGATCCCGGCGGGATCCCTGCACCAGCTGCGCGCTGGCGCCTTCTACGGGCACGTCAGTTCGCTCAAGCACTGCGATCGCCCCGGCGCGCCCTTCGCGCGGCCGGAAAAGATCCCGTCCGGCATCCCGCTGCCGCAGGCCAAGGCGGAGTTTCCCATGCTCAGCCTGCCGGCCGTCTGGTTCCCCTACAAGAAGGTCGGGATGAGCACTACGGACATTCTGGCGGTCGAGAACGATGACCAGATAGGCCCATTTCGCGGCCAGCTGCTCGTGGGCGACTTCACCACCGCCGCCATATCGCGCGTGTTCCTGGAGCGGGTCAACGGCGAATACCAGGGGGCCTGCTTCAACTTCCTCGACGGCTTCCAGAGCGCGGTGCTGCGGATGACCTGGGCCCGGGACGGATCCCTGATCGTCGGCGAGAGCAACCGGGGCTGGAACTCGGTGGGCACGGCGTCATTCGGGATCGATCGCGTAACCTGGAACCGGCAGACGCCATTCGAGATTCAGGAAATGCGGCTTGAGCACGACGGCTTCACCCTGCGCTTCACCAAGCCGGTGAATGCCGAGACCGCGAGCGACCCGGCCGCCTACACCATGAGCAGCTACACGCTCATGTACCACAAGAACTACGGCAGCCCCGAGGTGGACACCCAGCCCCACGCGATCCGGCGGGTGACGGTGAGCGAGGACGGCCTGGAAGTGCGGCTGGAGACGGACATCCGCCAGTACCACATCCACGAGATCCACGCGGAAGGCGTCCGGAGTGCGGAAGGCGCGCCGCTGGTTCATGCGGACGCCTATTACACCGCGAACCAACTTCGAGAACCGTGAGATTGTTTCGAAATCGCCCAGAGGCGCCGAGGCATACATTTACCAAATGCCAACCACGTCACATCGCAAGCCATCGAAGAAAGCGTGCAAGGCTGGGAGCGCAGGCGTCCCGCCTGCCAGGCGGCGAAGCCGCCGTCCATTTTCATCCTTGGATGACGCGAAGCGTCCTGATAGGCGGTACCCCACGAAACGCACACCGAACCAACACCCGCTTCCTTCCCAACGGCTCTTGGGGTCGCAGATGCGCCGTAGGCGTATACAGCTACCGGCTGGAGCATTGCACCCGTTTCCAGATTCTGGCCCACTTACCAGCCGGAAGCAGTCCCCAAAAATGAAATGCCCGCGCGGCTTCCCTCCGCGATGCTAGTCAAAGTAGTGTTTGGGGCGCGTGTCGGGCGGGGGAATGGGGCCGGGGCCCAGGCCGAGGGCGTTGCGCGCGAGTTCGGCGGGCGGGCTGTCGTCGGGAAAGCGTTCGAGCAGGTTCCGGTAGAGGATCCGTTCGCGCGGGGCGTCCCCGAGCCGCTTGTAGCAGGTCAGCAGCAGGCCGTAGGCGGCGTGTGCGCCCTCCCACTGGGGATGTTCCTCAATGACGCGTTCGTAATACCCCGCGGCCGCGGCGAAATCACCGCGCTGTTGCATGTGGAGGTTGCCCAGGGCGCACAGGCGCGCGGCCTGTTCGCCGGGTTCGCCCGTACGCGCCAACTGATCGAGGTGCTGCGCGATTTGGCGCTCCGCGGGGACCGTGCCGGGATCGCGTTCCCCCTGCATCTCCAGCGCGCGTTCGAGCGCGGCCCGCCGCGCCGCCTGGACTTCCTCGCCGCCCGGATTCGGGGTGGCGGCGATTGCGCGATCCGGATCCGCCGCGCCAGCGTCTGTGGCGGCGCTGTTTCCGCCTGGCCCCCAGAGGGCGCCGAGTATCGCCGCGAAAAGGAGCGCGTTGAGGCCGTACCGCCGCATCCCGTTGCGCGCCGCGGCGATCACAGGCCGAGCTCCCGCCAGGAAATCTGGGTCGCCGCGATGATGGGGTAATCGCCGACCATGCCCTCGGGCAGGTTGCGACCGAGTTCCGGAACCTGGTACACCGTGGGCGGGTTCAGGGTGAGATCGAAGTAGTTCGACACAATCGTGCCGGCCACCTTCGCCGTTTTCAGCGAGGTCACGCGGCGGCCCGCGTAGAAGGCCCCCATCAGGTGGATATCGGAGCGAAAGATCAGGTCGAGCAGGGATCCGCCGATCACGATGTTCTCCCGCGCCATGATCCCGATCGCGTTTTCAACCGGGAAGCTCCCCTCCAAATCCGAGGGATCGCCGCCGTTGCAGGCGAGGAGGTGCGAATCAATCTGCACGGAGCCGCCGGCCAGTATCGCGCCCCTTCCCGTGTAATAGAGGCTCTTCTGCGAACCCTTCCCGCGGAAGTTCACGTTGCCCGTGACGTAGATCTGGCCGTTGATCTCCAGGACATCCCGGTCGCGGTTGAAGAGGACATAATCATCCGTTTTCGGGGGAGAGACCGCCGGGAGCGACCCCGACATCTGCTCGCCCGTCGTCGCATTCCAGTAAAAGTGGGCGCCGGCGGTGTCGAAGGTGATGTTTCCGGTGTAGATGCCGTCATTCGGGATTTCCGGATCGCCGACCAGTACCTCCGCGAAGTATTCTTCGTGCTTGTAGGGATCGCCGGTGTCCCCCCGCGCCACCTGACGCCCCTGCGCGTCCTGAAACGGGTCCGAGAGCCTGGGGAACACCACCCGGTCCGCCAGGTCGTAAAGTTCATCCCAGCCGTTGTCGCTGTGCACGTTTTGCGGTTCGCCGCGATCGCCATCGGGCAGCACGCCGCCGCCGATCCAGCCACCCGTGACAAAGACCGCGTCGAGCGTCTCCTTCACGGCGTTTCCGAAGGCTTGCGCGTCGCCGAGGGCGGAATCGGCGGTGAGGTTGATCAGGCCGTTCCGCGATCGGAACGTGGCGCGGAGGGTCGAGACGATCTCGCCTTCAAAGAGGGTTTGCGGCGGATCGGGAATGTGCCGCAGGAGGGCATCGGGGATCCCGGTGTAGTTGTTGCGCACGCGGGTTGTCCCGCCCAGCCCCAGCGTGGCCAGCCCGATGGCGCCATCCAGCAGGCCGTCGCCCAGCATGTGGACCGATCCCGCCGCGTTCACGCTGCCGTTGATCAGGCCGCCGCTCAGGCCCGGGCCCGCGAAGATCGCGTTCTGCCACGCGTTCACATTATCGGTCTTGTAGACCGCCTCCGCCCGGCGCACGGCGGCCCCGGAACGGGCCATGGCGTACACCGTGTACATCCCCTCCTCGGAGGCGTCGTCGGCCAGGCCGTTGCCGTTGTTGTCGCGCCCATCGTCCTCCCACGCATGCGCGTAGGCGGCGTATTCGACGGATTCCATGGACGGCAGGCGCTGCGGCGAGATCGCGTCCGAATCGAAATCCGGTAATACGAGTTCGTTTCGCTCGTTCCAGACCGGCTCCCAATCCTCCATGCCGATGGAGCCGTCCTCGCCCGCCTCCAGTTTCGCCTCGGAACGGCTGATGGCCGCATCGAGCCCGAAGAGCGCCGCGTTGTAGTCCTCAAAATGGGTGACCGCGGTGCGCTGCTGGTAGATCCGGCCCATCAGCGCGCCCGTCACCACGACGGCGACGCCGATGAAGAATACGGCCAGAAGCAGCGCCATGCCGCCGTTCGTCTTTTCGTTCGTTGGCCGCATCGGGTCAGTTCCTCGGTGTGACCAGCTGCGTCAGGGACTGGCTGATCGGGTGGCCGCGGCGGGAGTGGCCCTCGGTGCGAACGGTGACGGAAATGCGGCCCTCGACCGCCTCCACCAGAAAGCCCGCGTCCGGGCCGGTGCGCGGGGCGGCCAGGTTGTTGGCCAGCACCCGCACGCGATCGCCATCGATCAGGATGAGCTGCGACGCCGTCAGGCCGTCTTCGTTCAGGTCGTTGTCGTCTCGAAGGACCGCGATTTCCGGCCCGAGTTCAAGCGCGTTTCCGGCATTCACCGCCGTGCCGTTGCCGTCCAGATCGTCCGCCATCCGGAATCGCAGGACCTCCCCGGGCAGCTGCTCCGTATTGATGCTGCCGGCGGCGGCCTGGCGCAGGCGCGGCGTGAGCAGGAGCAGGGCGCGGCGCGCTTCGTCTCCGGCGTTCACCTTCACGTCATGCACGCGCGCGGAATCGCCCAGGCTCAGGGATACCGAAAAGAGCACGCCCATCAGCGCCGTGAAGATCCCCATCGCCACGGCCAGTTCAAGCAGCGTTACGCCCGCGTTGTATCGCGCCGGATCCCGCACCATGCTACTGCTTCACCAGCGTCGTGGCGCTTGACTCGAACACCTGGCCGCGCGCGTTGCTCCAGAGCAGCGTTGCGCGCACTTCGAACGGGTCGGGCAGGGCGGGCCGGATCAGCACCGAACCGGCGGGGCGCTCCAGGGGCAGTGGAATGGACTCGCCATTCGCGTCGAAGCACACCAGGGTCACCGCGCGCCGGACGCCCGGGGTGTCCAGGGCGGGCGGCTGGTATTCCATCAAATCATCGACGGATTTCGTGCGCACCTGATCCAGTACGCTGGACAAGTGCGCATTGGCGACGGCGCGCTCTTCGTTCAGGCGGGCGACCAGCGCCAGCGACAGGAGCGATCCAAATAACATGGAAAGGCCCAGGGCGAGTACGCCAGCGGCGAAAGTCAATTCGACGAGACTGAAGCCGGCGTTTTCCGGAATATTCTTTTTTTTGACACGATCCATCTGCCCGATTCCCGTCAAAGTTGGTCACTGCTGCACAACAGGAATGCTACCACCAAGTTCCGGATTTCGCAAGCGCCGCAATGAAATTCAGCACGATTTCGTGGCCATTCCACGTGTCAACGGTTCCGAGAAATCGCGAAGCAGTGTGGGGGCAAGGATCGCGGACGGGAGTGTCCACGGCAGGGTGAGCCCACCTCCAAAAGGGTTCCCCTGAACCCAGCAAAGCCACCTCGAAAAGAAAGTGGCACAGCTCTATGACGCGCCGGAGGCGGGCGTCCCGGCTGTGTTCAGCGCCGAAGGCGCAAGTGTAGGATAGCCGTCCCGGCTGTGTTCAGCGCCGAAGCCGCAAATGTAGGATAGCCGTCCCGGCTGTCCCGGGCGGCGAAGCCGCCCATGCCGGCAGGGTCAGCGATCCACCGTAGACGGAATGCCGGCACTCACGCCGGGTTCTTCTACGATCTCCACCTCCCTCAATCAATATACATCGCAAGCTGCTTCTGGCTGTGCGCGTCGAGCGCCGTCCAATCCGCAATGGTGTAAACATCCCCCGCGACGTCCGTGATCAGCAGCCGGCGTGGCGGCAGAGTCCGCGGCCAGTCATCCACGCCGGTCTGAAATACGCGCGCGCCTTCCGCGCAGACCACGTCCCAGTACCGCAATTCAAACTCCTTGCGCACCGCGATCACCCGCGTGATCTCGAACGCAAACGCGGCCTCCCGCAGGGCCTGCCGCAGCACCCCGGCGCTGTCGCTGTCCAGCGCGCCGGGATCGGACACAAGCGCCACTTCGCGCCCGTCATCGTCGCGCAGGGATATAAAGTTGTCCGGCGCCGACCACGGAAAGCACGGTTGGGCCTGCACGGCCCGTGTTTCGCCGTCCCACGAAGCCACGGTGCGCCCATCCGCCCCTCGGTGTAGCCGCAATGCGCCCGGAGCCGGCGGCTCGAAGTTCTTGTTTCCGATCATGGCTCTTCCTCGCTCTTACGCCACGTACATTTCATGCAACTCCTGTTGCATGCGCACCAGGCGCTGGTAGACGCCGTCTTTCTTCCGCAGGAGCTCGGCGTGCCCGCCTTCTTCGACAATCCGCCCCTCGTCCACCACAAACAGCCGATCCGCCCGCCGGAGCGTCGAGAGCCGGTGCGCGATCGCGAATACCGTCCGCCCCTCCACCAGCTTGTCCAGCGCTTCCTGGATCTTGTGTTCCGTCTCGGTGTCCACGCTGCTCGTGGCCTCGTCCAGGATCAGGATGCGCGGATTACACAGGATCGCCCGCGCAATCGAAACGCGCTGCCGCTCGCCGCCCGAGAGCGTGTGGCCGCGCTCGCCCACCACCGTGTCGTAGGCCTGGGGAAGCTGGCAGATGAAGTCGTGCGCGTTCGCGGCCCGCGACGCCGCAATCACCGCCGACAGATCCGCCTCCGGCATGCCATAGCGGATATTGTCCAGGATCGAACCATGAAAAAGATGGGGATCCTGCAACACGATGCCGAGTTGCCGGCGGTACTGGCCCAGGTCCAGTTCGCGTACGTCCACGCCGTCTACGCGGATAGCGCCGTGCGACGCATCGTAAAAACGCGCGATCAGATTCGTTATCGTCGATTTGCCCGCGCCGGAGGGCCCCACCAGGCCGATCATCTCGCCGGGAGCCACATCAAAGCTGACATTCTTCAGCACGTGCCGGACGCCGTCGTAGCCGAAGCTCACCTGGTCGAAGCAAACGCGCCCCTGGACCGGCTCCAGCCGCACCGGGCGCTCCGCCTCGCGGATCTCGGGAACCGTGTCGAGGATCTCGAAGACGCGGTGGGCCGAGCTCGTCGCGCGGTTGAGAATAAAGGTCATCCGCCCCAGAATCTCGATCGGCTGCATGTACATGCCCACATACAACGCAAACGACACAAACACGCCCACCTGGAGCGGTTCGGCGGTCGGGCTGTAGCCCAAGAGGCGCGGCATCGCGAAAATCCACACGGACAGCGCCATCCCCTGCACCGAAAGCCACAAAAACGGCCAGAAGCTCGTCCAGGTGTGGTGGATCTGGTTGAAGCTCGCACAGGCCAGGTCGTTGCTCGCGTTGAATCGCGTGCGCTCCCGGTCTTCCTGGTGGAACGCCTTGACCACGCGGATCCCCGGGATAGCGTCGGCAAGCACCGCCGTCACCGCGCTCCAACGGCGCCACGCCCGGATAAACAGCTGGTGCATTCGCTGGCCGTAGCGGAACAGCACAAACAGCAGCACCGGCAGTGGCAGGGTCATCACGAGACCGAGCTTCCAATCGAGCCAGAGCAGCACGGCGCTCAGCCCGCACAGCGTGGTGATCGCCACGATGAAGTCCACAAAGCCCCATGCCAGGAATTCCCAGAGCCGATCGGTGTCCGAGCTGACCCGGCTGATCAGGCTGCCGGTCTGCCGGGCGGAGAAGAAACTCAGGCTCAGTCTTTGCAGGTGGTCGTACGCCTCGCGGCGGAGATCCCGCGCCACGAATTCGCCCAGCAAGGCCATCGAGCGCATGCGCGCCCACGCAAAAAACTGCACGCCGCAGTAGGCCGCGCCGAGGAGCGCAATGAGCCACAGGGCTTCCGGACGGGCCGACATCGCATCGCGCGAGCCATCCTGCACCGGTCGCACGAGCGTGTCAATCAAATGCCCCGTCAGGAAGGGCGGCACGAGCTGCAGCGCGGTAATCGCAAGCGCGGAAAGCACCCCCGCCGATACGCGCCGCCAGTACGGCTTCATATACGAAATGAGACGCCACAGCACCGCCGAGCTGTCCTCCGAGACCGATGCCTGGGCCGTTTCGATGGGGCGGAGCAGGCTCTGCTGATACAGGTCCTCCGCGGCGCCCTCCGGCGGGCGGGCCTCGGGGTGATCCAGCAGGTATTTGATGGCCTCAAAGGCGGGGCGCTGCCGGTGGCTGAACTGGATCGACGCCAGGGCGGTCTCCCCACCGGCGCCCAGCAGCAGCATCCGGCTACAGCTCAATCCCTGTTGGATGCGGGCTTCAACAATGGAATCCCGATCAGCGCGGAAGCGGCGCCCGCCGCTTTCCTCGATCAGGAACAACGCCCGGTCCGTGAGCACGCACCACAGCGCGCCCAGTTTCAGTTCCGCGTCGAGATCGGCCAGCGCGAACAATACCGGCTTCTGTTCTGGCGTGTCCGCGTCCAGCGCGCGCCGCACCGCGTTGGGTAGTCCGGACGGTTGTCGGGTGTAGCGCAACAGCCGGTTGGTGCGGGCCGCGTGGGTATTCATGAAGTGCTCCTCTGCCGTAGTCCTGGCCTGATATACAGCTAATCGTTGAGTATGCATACTTCCCAGGCGGCGCGGCAACCGGAGCAAGGGTGTGCCAGATAGTTGACACCGCGCGCAAAGTGCGGCACTATGGGGGTAAGGCAGTAGCAGGAATCCACTCTGGACGTACGCGGCGGACGTTCCGTATTTGCGACCGGCTGTGCGTCACGGCTCGGGATTCCGGAAACCCCCGACGGTGAAAGGAGGTCCGGGCGGGATTACACTTAACAGATAACATTCAGGGAGCTCCCTGAAAAACGAGGAATTCATTACCATGAAGAACAAGGGATTTACACTTATTGAGCTTCTGGTGGTCATCGCGATCATCGGTATCCTCGCGGCAATTCTGTTGCCCGCCCTCGCCCGCGCCCGCGAAGCCGCGCGGCGCGCAAGTTGCCAGAACAATCTCAAGCAATTCGGGCTCGTCTTCAAAATGTTTGCCAACGAAAGTCAGGGCGAGCAGTGGCCGAGCCTCTTCATCAAGGCGTACATTCCGCAGGACGGCGACCCGGCTGGTGTCAATGTCGTCTCCAATTACGGCCCTTCCGTTCCGGAGATCTACCCGGATTACCTGACCGACCCCAATACGGCCATCTGCCCGTCGGACATCGAAGGAAACGCCTCCCGCTGGACGGGGGTCGACAACGGCTTTTCCACGGCGGGCGAAAACCTCTTCGGCAGCATGGACCGGCGCGCCCAATCGGAACGCGCCGGGTGCAGCCACGGGGGCTCCTGCGCAAGCGCGGTCGACCAGAGCTACGCGTACTACGGCTATATCATGGACCAGATCGGGTCTTCGGACCCCACCGTTTCCGCCTCGACCATGGTCGCCACGATGGAAGCCACCGGACTTGCAAATTACAGCAGCGGCTACAATTTCGACCCCTACGACCCGACCCTGCTGATTCCGGTGCAGGCGAACGCCATGATCCTGCAGCTTATTAACACGCTTGTGCCGCTGTACATCGACTTCTCAAGCGCGCCCAACCAGCAAAAGCTGGAGGCGTTCAATCAGTTCACCAAGGAAAACATCAGCGTTCCCGCGGGTACGGGGACTGCCGGCGGAAACACCATCATGCGCCTGCGCGAAGGTATCGAGCGCTTCCTGATAACCGATATCAACAATGCCGGCGCCTCGGCCCAGGCGCAAAGCGAAATCTTCGTAATGTGGGACCGGCTCGGGCGCCAGGTCGCCGACTACAATCACGTGCCCGGCGGCGCGAATATCCTCTTCATGGACGGGCACGCCGAGTTTGTCAAGTTCAGCGAAGGCGAAGGCATCGCGAACATCTACTTCGCGACCTTCGATTCTCTGTTGAACAAGGGCGCCTGATCGCACGCATATCGTGCCACTGTATTTGAAAACGCCGGGAGGATGATAAAGCAATCCTCCCGGCGTTCGTGCTATCGGTGTTCGTGAAAGCCGAAACCGGATCTAATCCGCCAGGCGCAAGACGTTCCAGGGCGCCCGGTTCCGCGGCTCAGTCCCTTGGTTCCCAGTGGTCCCTTGGTTCCCTGTGGCCCCTGTGGTCCCTGTGGTCCCTGTGGTCCCTGTGGTCCCTGTGGTCCCTGCTGTCCCTGCTGTCCCTGCAACCCGACCGCTACCGTTCGCTCAGCGGCGGAACCGGACGCTCCAGGTGGCCCCGGTAAATGCTCAGCGGGCGGTAGATTCGGTTGTGGTGTCCCTGCTCCAGAATATGCGCCGACCAGCCCGTCACCCGCGACGCCACAAACAGCGGCGTGTACAGGTCCAGCGGAAGCCCGAGCAGGTAGTACACCAGACCGCAGGGATAGTCCACGTTCGGGTAGATCTTCTTCTCCTCCACCATGGGCTGCTTGATGGCGTCATAGATCGCCATCCAGTTGTCCTCACCCTTCCGCACCGCGAGCTGGCGCAGCTTATCCTCCAGGATCTTCGCCCGGTGGTCGCCCGTGCGGTACACCCGGTGCCCGAAGCCCATCACCTTCTCTTTCCGCGCGAGCGCCTCCCGAACCCACTGGGCCGCCTCCTCCGCCGACGAGAAGCGCGTCAGCATTTCCATGGCCGCCTCGTTGGCGCCCCCGTGCAACGGGCCCTTCAGCGCCCCAATGGCCCCCGTGATCCCGGAAACGATGTCGGACTCCGTCGAACAGATCACCCGCGCCGTAAACGTGCTCGCGTTGAAGTCGTGCTCGGCGTAAAGCACCAGCGTCAGATCGATCAGCTCGGCGGAAAGCTCATCTGGAACTTCCCCGTGGCACTGATAGAGAATCTGCGCGGCATGGCCCAGGCCCACAAGCGGCGGCAAGGGCTCCTGCCCGTTCAACAGCCGGAAGCGCGCCGCGATAATGCCCGCGATCTGCGCCGTCAGCCAGAGCGCGCGCTGCCGGTTCGCCTCCTCGTCGTCGCCCGTGACCGGGTCGAAATGCCCCGCATAGGAGACCATGCTCCGGAGCACATCCATCATCGGGGCCTCCGGCGGGATCTCGCGGAGCGCGCGCACCAGCGGCTCCGGCAGTGGCCGGTAATCGTCGAGTGTGCTCTGAAGGGCGTCCAGTTCATCCGGCGTCGGCAGCTCCCCAAAAAGCAGCAGATGCGCCACTTCCTCGAAAGTGACCGTCTCCGCCAGCTCCTGAATCGGGTAGCCCCGGTACAGCAGCTTGCCGTTGTTGACGCAGGCGATCGCGGTTTCCCCCGCAATAACGCCCGCCAGGCCGGGGCTGTATTCCTGTTCGCTCATACACGCGCTCCTTCGTTCGCGATCGCGACGCGTGACCATCAGGCATGCACGCGCGCATCACGTCTGGAAAAGTGCCGTCCCGGCGCGATTCTTGTCAAGGCGCGCCCCATTAAACCTTTCAATAATCACTATGCATCAGGGCTTGGAACGCGCCTGTCGACCATTTGGTCCCTGGGAAAGTAAGGCCGCCGCAGCTCCTCGGGCGTCGCGACGTCGCGGAAAATCGCATCCGCGACATCGAGCAGCACCGCGAAATCGGGCGGGAGCTGGTCGTGTCCGCCCTCGCGGACATGCAGCAGATTGCGATCCGGGACGCCGAGAAAATCATACACCGGTTGCGCCGCGGCCCAGGCGCGTTGCGTTCCCTCGGGATTCGCCCACAGATCGCCGTAGGCGTCCGTGGAGAGCACCGCCCGCGGCGCGACCAGCGCGCGCAGGAAATGCTGGTCGAAGGGCAGTTCCGCTTCGTTGTCCGCGAACCGGCCGAAATCGGCGTGGAACCAGCTCTTGAACCGGTCCGGCCGGGTGATCAGTTCGAGCGTTTCAATGCCCTTCGGCTTGTGGCGGAAGAGCGCCGCCCCGCCCGCGCCGGAACCGTTCGGCGCGACCAGCGCGAAACGCTCGTCCAGCGCCCCGGCAAGCAGCGCCGCCTTGCCCGTGCGCGAGTGGCCCGTGATCACCGTCTTCGCCGAGTCGACTTCCGGGATCGTTTCGATATAATCCATCACGCGCGACGCGCACCACGCCCAAACGGCCAGGCTGCCCCAGTCACAGTCCGGGTAGGCCGCTTGGGCCGGGCCGGCCTCGTCGTAGCCCTCGGTATCCGGATCCAGGCTGGTCTGCTCGAAGCACACGAACGCATAGCCGCGCGCCAGAGCCGCCGGCGCGTGTTCGCCGCCCAGCCCGAAGCGCAGCATAACGGGCGCAGGCGCGGTGGCCCCCGCGGGATGATACCAGTGGACCGTCGTGCTCAGCCCATGATCCGGGCCAAAGGCGATGCGAACCGCGCGAAAGTCCGCCGCGCCATCGAAACGCGCGCCGCGTTCCAGTTCGGCCTCCAGCCGCACATTGCCCGGCGCCGGCGGGACGCGGCCATATTCGTGCTCCAGCAGCAGCGCGCGCATCTCCTCCCGGCGCGCCGGCCACTGCGCGGTTGCGGTGACACGATCACCATTGAGGAAGACCAGCGGATCGGGCAGATCCGGGATGTCCTGCGAGGGCTCGGCCCCGGCGAGGATGCCAGGTAGCAGCGCCAGCAAGATGAGTAGCATTTTCACGATGTCGTCGCTCCAGCGGGTTCGGAGGGATTTAACCGCAAAGGACGCAACGATAGCAAAGAACGCCCCGGCAGGGCCGCCACGGCATTCGTGTATAATGAGAGGGATCCGCCTCGCGAAGCAGCCTGCGGCGGCATGGAGCACGTAGATGAACAGCTATACATTCATAGTCGAGCGCTGTCCGGAAACCAATCTATACATCGGGTACGTTCCTGGCTTTCCCGGCGCCCACAGTCAGGGCGAGACCCTGGACGAACTGCGCGAAAACATGGCGGAAGTCATTCAGTTGCTTCTCGAAGTCGGTGAGCCGGTGCTCGAATCCGAATTTGCCGGCACGCAGACCATTCAGATTGGCTAATCGATGCCGAAATACCCTGCTCTGAAGCCGCCTACGCCAGAATCTCTCGGATGACATGCCCGTGCACGTCCGTCAGCCGCCGGTCGATGCCATTATGCCGCACCGTCAACTTCCGGTGATCGATCCCGAGCAAGTGCAACACCGTGGCGTGCAGGTCGTACCCATAGGTCACATTCTCCACCGCCTTGTAGGACCACTCGTCGCTCGCGCCGTGCGTCACCCCGCCCCGGATCCCGCCGCCCGCCAGCCACGACGTAAACGTAAACGGGTTGTGGTCGCGCCCCGCGCTGCCCTGGCTGCACGGCATGCGCCCGAACTCCGTGGTCCAGATGACGATCGTGTCGTCCAGCATGCCGCGCGCCTTCAGATCCTTCAGCAGCGCGGCCGCCGGTTGGTCCATGCTCGCCGCCATCTCCCCGTGATCCTTCTCCAGGTCCTCGTGTGAGTCCCAGTTGCGGCGGGGGAACGCGTTGTCCGCGCCGCTCCAGACCTGCACAAAGCGCACGCCCCGCTCCAGCATGCGGCGCGCGAGCAGACAGTTGCGCCCGAAGTCCTCGGTGACCGGATTGGCCAGGCCATAGAGGCGCTTCGTGGCCTCCGTCTCGCCCGACAGATCGAGCACCTCCGGCGCGGTGATCTGGAGCCGCGCCGCGAGCTCGTAACTCTCGATGCGCGCGTCCAGCCGCGAATCGCCCGCGCGATCCGCCAGGTGTATGCGGTTCAGGCGCTCCAGCGCGGCCAGGCCCGCCGCGTCGTTCTCCGGCTTCACGAACTCGTCTTCCGGCGGAAAGAGATCCGCAATGGGATTGGGCTTCGCGGGATGGATCAGCGTGCCCTGATAGTTCGACGGCAGAAACCCCGCACCCCAGTTCTTCGGTCCGCCCGGGCCGAATCCGCGCGCGTCCGGAAGCACCACGAAGGTCGGAAGGTTGTCCGTCTCGCTCCCGAGCCCATACGTCACCCACGACCCCACGCTCGGAAAGCCCGGCAGCAGGAACCCCGTCGTCTGCATGAACGTCGCGGGCCCGTGCACATTCGACTTCGCCACCATCGCGGGCAAAAAGGCCATATCGTCGGCGCAGGTCGCCAGGTGGGGGACCAGATCGCTCACCCATTTGCCGCACTCGCCCCGCTGCTTCCACGCCCACGGCGCCGGCATCACCACGCCCGGCTCGCTCTGAAACAACTCCACCTTGCCGCCCGGATCAAAGGGCTGTCCCGCGCGCTCGGCCAGCAGCGGCTTGTAGTCGAACGTATCGCACTGGCTCGCCGCGCCCGACATGAACAGCTGGATAACCCGCTTCGCCCGCGGCGGGTGGTGCGGGCCATCCGGCAGGCCCGGTGCGCCCTGGGCAAAGGCGCCCTCCCGGTTCAGCAGGTGGGCCAGCGCGATGCCGCCCAGCCCGCCGCCGGACTTCCACAAAAACTCGCGCCGGGAAAGCGGGCGCCGGGGCTGGTGTTTTGGGTCGTATTTCATGGGATGTTAACTCCCTTTTGATGGAGTCAGAGAATATGTTCACCACGAAGGGCACGAAGAACACGAAGATTGGAAGATTATTGAAGTCTACGATTTTCGGTTATCAAAGATGGCTATCAGGCGAAATCTGGAACCAAAGACAAATACTACAATACCATGCGCTTAATGCCATCTTTCAAGCGGATTTCGTTGAAATTCATTAGCAGTCCTACCGGCTTTTTCGCGAGCCGCATATAGGTCAACAACTGGGCTTCGTGAATTGGGAGTAATTCAGAGACACTCTTCAACTCTACCACCAGCGTATCGTCTACCAGGATGTCGATCCGGTAGCCGCATTCCACCTCGATTCCCTTGTAATAGACCGTCACGGGGTCTTCGATGCGATGCGGGATGCCCTGCAAACTCAGCTCATGCGAAAAGCAGAACTTGTACGTTGATTCCAGCAGCCCGGGTCCAAGTTCCTTGTGGACCTCGATTCCGCAACCAATCACGCGACTCGAAAGTTGATCAAATTCCATTGTGCTCCCTTTCAATGGGTTCTTCCGGGTGTTTGTGCGGCTTTCTGCGCCATACTCAATAACAAGAACGTAAACTGCGTGATGGGGAAAGTAAGGTAAACGGTTACCTCATACGATTGCCGACACCCGAAGTTATGACCTTACCCCATAATCGCAAGTATCGATCTATTCAATTCTTCCGAGACAGAAATGCAACCCACAGGCCCAACTTGCCATCTGATATTCAAGGTTTCTACTTCATTCTTCTCCATTCTTCTCTTCTTCGTGTCCTTCGTGCCCTTCGTGGTGAAATATCTTCCTCCCTCAATCCACAAACATAAACTCATTGCTGTTCAAGATCACCCGGCACGCCGCCGCCAGGCCGTGTTCCTCCGCGTAGGGCGAGAGCACTTCCAGTTCGCTGTCCGACGGCGCCCGGTTCAGCGCCAGCTGGAAGGCCCGGCCAAGCTGCGCGGGCACGGTGTCCGCGTCCGCCGCGAGCCGGTCCGCGAAGATCGCCGCCTGCCGCACGATCGCGGCGTTGTTCAGCAGCGCCAGCGCCTGGATGGCCGTCAGCGTCTCGTTGCGCACCGGCACGCTTTGCGACGGGTCCGCGCAGTCCATGCTCGTCATGAAGGGGTCGGGCACGCTCCGCACCACGAAGCGGTAGATCGATCGCCGGTAGCCCGCCGGGTCCGCCGGGTCGTATTCGGCATACTTGTAGCGCGGCGAGTGATCGTCCTCGAACACGAAGAAATCCACGCCCGGGCCGCCCATGGTGAGGTCCAGCGCGCCGCTCGCGGCGAGGATGGCGTCGCGCAGGGCCTCCGCCTCCAGCTGCCGCCGGTTCATCCGCCACAGGTATTGGTTGCTCCCGTCGATGGTCGCAAAGGCGGGATTGTGCCCGGAGGTCTGGCGATACGTCGCGCTCGTCACGATTTCCCGGTGCAGCCACTTCAGCGACTGCCCATTTTCCAGAAAGCCGCGCGCCAGCCAGTCCAGCAGTTCCGGGTGGGTCGGCGGCGCGCCCATCCGCCCGAAGTCGTTCGGCGTGGCCACGATGCCCTGGCCGAAATGGTAGTGCCACACGCGGTTGACGATGGACCGCCAGGTCAGCGCGTTCTCCTCGCGCGTGAGCCACTTCGCCAGCGCCGCGCGGCGTTCGGATTCATCGTGGCCCTCGGGCAGTTCGAAGCGGCTCTCCAGGCCCGGCAGACACCCCACCGCGCCGGGACCCACCAGCGGGCCCGGCGTCTTCTCGCTCCCGCGCAGGAGCAGGTGAATGTCGCGCATGCCGTCCGGCGCTGTGAAGTTGCCCTGGCGCGGGAAGCGGTTCGCCGCCGCGTACACCCGCCGCGGCTCCGGGAGCGCGTCCCATGCCGCGTTCACCTCCGCCAGCGCCGTCCGATTTTCCAGATACGCCGCGCGATCGCCCTCCGGAAGCATCGCAAGCCGCAGCGCCTCGCTTTCTTCGCGCAGCGCGGCCGCCGCGCGCTCCAGCCCGGCGATGGCGTCCCCGCGCGGGTCGCCCTCGGTTAGTTCCCCGATGCGCCGGTGGCTGTCGTAGCCGTCCACGAGGTGCGCCGTATGCCAGCGCCCCTGATCGATCGAGTCCAGCGCTGTCACCGGCTTATCCCGGGCCACATTCTCGCCGCCGCCGTAGACCTCCAGCTCCGCCAGCGCGAAAACGTAGTCCTCCAGCCGTTTCCACAGCCGCGTGGCGGTCATCCGCACGTAGCGCGCCTTGACGCCGCCGGTTTCCAGCGTAAAGGGCTGGTCCGTCCGCGCGGGATGGTCCTCCGCGGTCTGATCGAGCAGGACGATCGGATCGGTGAAGCCCGGTTCGTCCGCGGCTTCCAGCTTGAAGCGGACCGGAAACCCGAATCCCGGCGTATCGGTGAAGTCCACCGGCCGCGCCGCGATCAGCCGGATGCGATCGATCGCCACCGGCGCGCCCAGGTCGATCTGCACCCATTTCACAGCGTCCGCCTTCGATTCGATGGCGCTGTGGTAGCCGTTGCTCGGGCTCTCCGACTTCTTCAGCGCGTTCAGCCGTTCCTCGATCGGTTTCAGCGCCTCCGCCAGCGCCGCCAGTTCCGGCGATTCCAGCGCGTCAATGCGTTTCCGGTAGGCGGCGTCGGCTTGCTGCAAACGATCCCGTTCTCCAATGATCGCCTGCCGCCGCTGGTGGACCGCCGGGTCCTCGTCATAGATCCGGTCCGCCCGCTCCACCCCCGCGAACACCGCCTGCAAACTGTAGTAGTCCTCCTGGCTGATGGGGTCGAACTTATGGTCGTGGCAGCGCGCGCAGCCCACGGTCAGGCTGTTGATTGCCGCCATGGCCGTGCTCACCATGTCGTCCCGGTCCAGATTCCGCGTGATTGCCTTGTCGATCGTGCCCTCGCGCAATTCCACGTGCCCCACAAAGTCCCACGGCCCCGCCGCGAGAAAGCCCAGCGCCACCGTCGCCTGCGGATCCGCCGGGTAGAGCGCGTCCCCTGCGATTTGCTCGCGGATAAACTGGCCATACGGCTTGTCCGCGTTCAGCGCGTTGATCACGTAGTCCCGGTACGGCCAGGCATGCTCCCGGCGCTTGTCCTTGTCGTAACCGTGTGTGTCCGCGTAGTGCGCCACGTCGAGCCAGTGCCGCGCCCAGCGCTCGCCATAGCGTGGCGACGCCAGCAGTGTATCCACCAGCCGTTCGTACGCGTCCGGCCGCTCGTCGTTCACGAACGCCTCCACCTCCTCGGGGGTGGGAGGGAGGCCCAGGAGATCAAACGAAAGCCGCCGGATCAATGTCCGCCGATCCGCCTCGGGCGCCGGCGAGAGGCCCCGCTCCTCCTGCGCCGCGCGGATGAACCGGTCAATCGGACCGCGCGACCACGTGTCCCCCGCGATTTGAGGAACCGGCGGCGCCCGAAGCGGCTCAAAGGCCCAGTGGCCCGACCACGGCGCGCCCTCCGCAATCCAGCGCGCCAGGGTCTCGATCTCGGCCTTCGTCAGCGGCTTCGGCGCGTCCGGCGGCGGCATTCGATCCTCGGGATCGGCCGCCGTGATGCGCTCGTGGAGCAGGCTCGCTGCCGGATCGCCCGGCGCCACCGCCACCGCCCCCGACTTCAGCGGCTCAAACAGGCCCGCCCGCTCATCCAGGCGCAGGCCCGCCTTGCGCATTTCGCCATCCGGCCCGTGGCAATTGAAACACTTCGCCGCAAGAATCGGCAGCACGTCGCGCGTAAACTCCACCGGCGCAGCGCCGGCGAACGCCAGCGGAGGAAACAGGGCGATGAATATCAGGGACTTTGAGACAATTGGGTACAAGATTGATCTCCCGAGTGGAGCGAACAGGCCCAAAACCAGCATGAGAAGACTATAGCCATCGCCACGCGGTCGGTCAAAACCCGCCCTACTCCATTTCGCCCCGCAATCCAGTCCCGCCACCAGCAAGTCAACCACCACCCTGCACAGCCATCACGCCCCCCAACCACAATCACCCCAAACCAACGCAACGCCGTGCCACGCGATCGCGCCCCAGCGCGTTCGTGTGCCTGGAGCAACACCACCCCGCCTTTCCCGCGCCACCTCACACGCGCGGCGCGCCGCCAACGTCTTACGCTCACAGCCCGCCACCCGCTTGAACGCGCGCCCGCACTCCACTACACTCAAGCTCCATTATTTCGGGCTTTAATGGTTTTCATGTGTTGTCGGGAGATCAGCCATGCAGTGGCGCATAGCGCGGGTACAGTGTTATTTCTGGGTATTCCTTGCAGCCTCGATTATGCTCGCCTTGACCCTCTTCGCCCGCGCCGACATACCCCCCGGCCCCGAACTGCTCGACGCCGAGCACGCCCTCTCCATGGAGTTCGAAACGCCGCATACGAAGTGGGCGAAGCCCTACGCGCAAGGCACGACGCGCGTGCTCTTCTTCGCGCCGTGGTACCAGGGCGGGACCGAATGCCGCGAAATGATCGAGCTGATGCAACGCTTCGATCTGGACGCCGACGCGGTCTACTGCTTCCCGCCCGGCGACCGCCTGGTGGGCGACGGCGATCCGCGCTGGTATGGCGATCCGGAGCTGGCCACGAAACGCCTGCTGCGGCTCCTCGAAACGCCGTACGACGTGATTTTCATGAACCAGATTCCGCTGGCGAAGCTGAACGACACGGCGAAAGCCGCCGTGCTCGCGGCGCTGGAGCGGGGAACCGGGCTGGTGTATGTGGGCAACGAGCGAACTGGCGAGGAAGCAGCTTGGGGCGCGGATGCCTTTACCCCGCAGGACCAGGCGCGAAACCTGCAAGCGGGCCAGTTCCCAACAGATGCGGACCGGCAGTGGATGCCTTCCGGCTTGGCGTATAAGCGGCTCTACAGCTACGGGAAGTCGCGAATCATCCACTTGTTTCCCCGTGAGGCGCTCACGTATGAAGCCGGCTGGGAAGCACGATTCGATTATCGGATGGAGCACCAGGGGCGCGCGCTTCTCTGGGCTGCCGGCAAGCTCCCCCAGGGATTCCTCGGTATCGGGAACAACCCCATCGAAATGCTCCCGCCGGAAATGGCCGAGGCCGCGCGCAAGGCGATGCGGTTTTCTGTCGCGAGCGGCGCCTCCGGAGAGCCCACCAGAACGATAGGTCCCGAAGGCACAGGCGGGCGCTTCAATCCCGACGTGCCATGGGTCCTGCATTGGGGCGGACTGCCGCCCGAGACACGGCTGACGGTGCGTATCCGCGACGGCGTTTCCTATGAACGCGAGATCGTGACGCAGGAGGCGGAAGGCACGGGCCTTCTCCCGTTGGAAATTCCATGGCTCCGCAGTGGTGCGTACTACGTCGAAACGAGCGCGCAAAAGGACGGCCGTGTGCTCACCTGGGCGGGCGCCGATCTGTTCGTGACGACCGGTCGGGAGATCGGCGCGCTCGATCTCGACCGCGACTGGGCCGAAATCGGCGAACGCATCGAGGGCGCCATCCTGGTGGATGACATGCGTGCCGGTGATGCGGTAGTGGTTCGCGTCTATGATGGCGCCAACCGGCTCCTGAGCGAGGCGCCCGCGACGCTGGAAGCGGGGGGCGCGGCAAGATTTTCCGTGGAAGTGCCCGCCTGGTTTCCCATGCTCGTCCGTGTGGAGGCGGTGCTGGCGAACGGCGGATACGAATTCGATACCGCGCACGCCATGGTCCGCATCACCAACCGAAAACGCGATCAGTTCCACTTCGTCCTGTGGAATGCGCACACCACCGATCTCGCCCCCTACGGCGCGCAGGCCATGGCGCGCTACGGCGTCACCTCCGTATTGCAGAACAATCCGCTCCCGGCGCTGTCGGCGGCGAATCTCGCCTTTGTGCCCTATGCCGCAAGTTTCCGCGCGAGCAGCCACTCCCTGCTCGCCATGCTGGACGAGAATGGCGTCTTGAAGTCCGGTTGCGTGCATGACGAGGAAGGCATGGCGAAGTTCGTGGCGGAAACCGTCGCGCGCGCGGACGACGCACGCAAAATGGGAACCTTCGTCTACTCGCTGGGCGACGAAAACGCCGTGCGCGCCGGCTGCCTGAGCGATCATTGCCGCGTGGCGTATCAGAACTACCTCCGCGACGAGGTCTACGGCGGCATCGAGGCGCTGAACGCCTCCTGGGGCACGCGGTTCGCCTCCTTCGACGAAGTCGACGCCGATTCCGCGGGGGATCTGCCCGCCGCGGACGCACCCTCGTGGTTCCGGGAGTTCTACGCGCAACGGCTCGTGAAAAACGAGACCGACGACCACGTAACCAGCGCAAAACAGATTGAGATGGGCGACATCAACGACGAAATGCGCGCGCTGCAACGGGAGAATTTCGCGCGCTGGTACGACCGGCAGGATTTCCAGAACTGGTCCTACGTGCAGTGGTGCAAGCGCTTCGTGAAGGCCTTCAAGGAAATCGACCCGCACGCGCTCACCGGATTTGAGGGCACCGACAGCTTCAGCATCCGCCGCCTGACCACGCGCTCGCGCCAGGGCGGGGATATCGACCTCTTCATGCGCGAGATGGAGTACTTCGGCCCCTACAACGACCCCGCCAGCGAGGTGGTCCGCTCGCTGGCGAAGGGAGCCTTCCCGCGCGGCAACTGGATCGGCTACAGCATGGATCCCGACGTTGAACTCGGCTACTACTGGGGGCAGATCACCAACGGCTTTAACGCGGTTCAATGGTGGCGCCTGGACAACGTGGGCCAGGGCTACCACGGCTTCCTGGCGCCCGACCTGGCGCCCTCCCCGACCTCCCGCGCCCTCATCGAGGACACCCGAATCGTGCGGGAGGGACTCGGCGACCTGCTCATGCGCTACACCATGGAGACGGACGGCGTCGCGATGCTCTACAGCCTGCCATCCACCTATATCGCCCATTTCGACGGCAACCCGTCCTACGGGCTCTACGTGCGCGACCACGAGCGGTGGATTGAGGCGCTCCACAACGCGGGCGTCCAGTTCGACTATGTCACGGACCGCCAGTTGCGCCTCGGCGAGTTTGACGCCTCAAAGTACAAGGTGCTCATTCTGCCACTCGCTTTCGCCATTGGCGACAAGGAAGCCGATGTTATCCGCGCCTTCGTCCAGGGCGGGGGGACGCTCATCGCGGACCTGCGCCCCGGGCTCTACAACGACCGCTGCAAGCCCCGAGAGGAAGGCGCGCTGGACGATCTGTTCGGCGTCAAGCGTACGGGAAAACAGAACGCGGTCGAGCTGGACCGCATGCGCGTGCAGGGCGAATTGAACGGCGCGCCGCTGTACATGGAGTGGGGGAACTGGTACGGGAAAGACATCTACCCCCAGATGCACACCGACCCGGCCGTTGAACTGACCACCGGCGAGGCGCTCGGCTGGAATTTCCCGATCCACTTTCACCACGGCCTGAAGTATCCCGCCGCCGTGGTGAACGATCACGGCGACGGGCGCGCGATCCTCCTGAATTTCGGCGTGTACTATGCGCCGATGGAAGATCTGCTCCCGGGCCTGCTGGCCGTGGGCGGCGTGGAGCCGGCGGTGCGCGTCCGTGCCGCGTCGGGCGAATCCGCGGATCGCGCCGTGGCCCGCCTCCTCGACGAGCAGGAGCAGACGCCCGCCACCGCGCCGGGGAACGAAGAGATGCAGTTGCCTCATCCCCGGGGCCTGGAAGTGACCCGCTGGCGCGACGGAGATGTCGAACTGATCGCCCTGCTGGATGATGTGGACCGAGACGTCACGGTCTCTCTCCCGGCGCCGCGCTTCGTATACGACCTGCGCGCCGGAAAGGCCCTCGGCCACGTCCGGGAATTCAAAGCCGCGCTGCGCAAGGCGCGCGCCAGCTTCTACGCGCTGCTGCCGGAGGAGTCCGCCGCACCCGTGCTGGAATTGCAGGGAAGCGCGGAACAGGATGCGCCGGTCCGAATCGTGATCCAGGCAAATGGCGGCGGCGCCCGGGCGATTCAACTCGCGCTACGCCAGCCGGACGGCGCCACCGCAACGTGGGCCCCCGGACACGTGATCGCCGATGAGGGTAGCGGCGCCGTTGCCCTGCCGTTCGCCCTGAATGACCCTCGGGGCGCGTGGGTCCTGGAGGCGCGGGACCTGTTCAGCGGGCTCGCCAACACCGTCCGCCTGACACGGCCATAGCCACTCGCGACTTTGCAGGCGCCCGGCGAACAGGCCCTCAGCCGAAGTCGCCGCGGAGGTAGGCCTGCGTCTGCGCATCCCGCGCGTCTTGAAACAGTTGCTCGGTGTCCCCGAATTCCACCAGGAACCCGGTGCGGCAGCCGCTGCTCGTGTCCACGTTCAGGAAGCCCGTCTTGTCCGCCACCCGCCGCGCCTGCTGCAGGTTGTGCGTCACGATCACAATCGTATAGCGCCGCTTGAGTTCGCCGATTAGCTCCTCGATGCGCCGCGTGGCGATCGGGTCCAGCGCGGAGCACGGCTCATCCATCAGGAGCACTTCCGGCTCCGTCGCGATCGCCCGCGCGATGCACAGCCGCTGCTGCTGGCCGCCGGAAAGCGAAAGCGCGCTCGTGTGCAGCTTGTCCTTCACCTCGTCCCACAGCGCCGCTCCGCGCAGCGCCATTTCCACCCGTTCCGCGCGGTCGCCGCCGATGCGGTTGATCTTCAGGCCGAACGCGACATTGTTGTAAATGCTCATCGCGAAGGGATTCGGCTGCTGGAAGATCATCCCGATGTGCCGCCGCACCGCGACCGGATCGATCGCCGGTTCGTAGATGTCCCGCCCGAGGAAGCGCACCGTTCCCTCCAGGCGGAATCCGGGAATCAGGTCGTTCATCCGGTTCAGGCAGCGGAGCACCGTGCTCTTGCCGCAGCCCGAAGGCCCGATAAGCGCTGTGACCGCGCCCTTCTCTATCGCCAGGTGCGTGTCGCGCACCGCCAGGAACGTTCCGTAGTACAGGCGGTTGATGGACGCCTCGACCACACGTTCCGCCCGCTCCGTGCGCGCTGTAAGCACGCTGCCGGGCCGTGATTCACGCATGAGTATCATCGTCGTCTTCCTTCCTCTGTCCCAGCACAGCCGCGCTAGTGGCGGTAGCGCCGCGCGATCGCCTGGGCCCCCAGGTTGGCCGCAAGCACGATCAGCACGAGCACCAGGGCCGCCGTCCATGCCAGGTCCACCTGGTTCTGAAACGGCACGCCGGAGAAGTTGTAAATCAGTACCGCAAGCGAGGCCGTCGGCTGCATCAGGTCGGGTTGCCCGCCCGGCGCCAGCCAGTAATTGCTGAACAG
This sequence comes from Candidatus Hydrogenedentota bacterium, assembly GCA_019637335.1. NCBI lineage: Bacteria > Pseudomonadati > Candidatus Hydrogenedentota > Candidatus Hydrogenedentota bacterium. The sequence continues at coordinate 61,721 of JAHBVV010000026.1, forward strand.
CGCAGTGAACAGCAGCGGCGCCGTCTCGCCCGCCGCCCGCGCCACCGCAAGCATCACCCCCGTCAGCACACCGGGCCACGCCGCCGGAAGCAGCACCATCCAGACATACTGGAACTGCGTCGCGCCAAGCCCCGCCGCGGCCTGTTTCATCGAGTTCGGCACAGCGCGCAGCGCCTCCTCCGCCGCCAGCACCACGGTGGGAAGCATCAGAATCGCCAGCGCGATCCCGCCGGCCACCGCCGAATACCCGCCCGTGAACAGCACAAACGCGCCGTAGGTGAACACGCCGGCAAGAATGGCCGGCAGGCCGGAAAGGACCTTCGCCGCGGATCGCGTTGTGCGCGCCAAGCGGCTCTCCGGCGCGATCTCCGCCAGGTAGATCGCCCCCAGGATGCCGGCGGGAACGGCGATCATCGCCGCGAGCCCGGTCATCGCGAGGGTACCCGCGATCGCGTTGCCAATACCGCCGCCCGGCTGCATCGGCGGCGGGGGCAACTGCGTCAGCGCCGCCAGGTCCAGGCGCTGGCTGCCGCGATAAAGCAGCATGATCAGCACCGCCATCAGTGGGGTCAGCGCGGCCGCCGTCAGCAGCGCCGTCAAACCAGTCAGCAGTGCGTTCACCAGCGTGCGTCGGCTCCCCAGCGATCGCTCCAGGCATCGGGTATCGTGCACGGTGATTGCGCTCATGCGCGGCTCCCCTCATAGCGTGTCGCGCGCTGCATGATCGCCGTGCCCATCATGTTGACCAGCAGCGTGATGCAAAGCAGCGCCAGCGCGGCGTACATCAGCGCCGGCAGTTCCGTTGCCCCCGCCTCCGGAAAGCTGTTCGCCAGAAGCGCCGCGAGCGTGTTCGCCGGCGAGAAGAGAGAGAGGCTGATCGCGCTCGCGTTCCCCACCAGCATCGCCAGCGCCATCGTCTCGCCCAGCGCGCGCCCGAACGCCAGCACCACTGCACCGAAAAGGCCCGTGGAGGCGCTCGGCAGCACCACATGCAGCAGCGTTTCCCAGCGCGTCGCGCCGAGGCCCAGCGACGCCTCGCGCACCCGACGCGGAACGGCGTGCAGCGCGTCGGTTGCGATGGCCGCGATGGTCGGCAGAATCATAATGGACAGCACGATAGCGGCCGGCAGGATGCCCGGGCCGCTCAGCGGCGTCCCAAAGAACGGAATGCCCCCGATCGCTTCGTGGATCGCATTGCAGGCGGGGCGGATGGCCGGAATAACCACAAAGATGCCCCACAGGCCATACACCACGCTGGGGATCGCCGCAAGCAGCTGGATAAGCGTCCGCAGCACATGCTCCGCGCGCGCCGGAAGGCCCGACCAGAGCCCGTTGTCCCGCGCCCCGAATCGCACGAGCAGAGCCGTGAGCGTGGTCGCGAGATAGCCCTCGGTGATGAAGATCGCCACCGCGATGCCCGAAACCGACGCCAGCCCGAGCGCGAGCAGGGAACTGTACAGCGTGCCCCAGATCTCCGGAAGGATGCCGTAGGTGTTCGTGTTCGCGTCCCACTCACGACCCAGCAGGAAGCCCAAACCGTGTTGGCGTATGGCCGGATATGCCTCGGCGCCAATCGTGAGCGCGATGGCGATAACGAGCAGCAAAAGCGCGCACGCGGCCGAACGGCTGGCGGCGCGAAGCAGGGTGTTCGCCGTACGTTGCCCCCGTGTTGGCGGTTTGGACAGGCTCATGATCGCCTCAATGAATCTCGGCGGCGGCCGCCCGGACCCGCGCGATGATCTCCGCGGGAAGCGGAAGATACCCCAGCGCTTCGCTGTCGGCCTGTCCCGCCTCCAGGCAGAAATTCACCAGTTCGCGGAAGATCGCGGCCTTCGAGGCGTCGCCGTAGGTGCGATACCCGATAAGCCAGGTGTACGACACGATCGGGTAGCTGTCCGCGCCTTCCGGATCCGGGATCCAGCCCACCAGGTTGTCTGGCAGCGCCGCGCTCGTCAATGCCGCCTGGCCCGAAGCCGGAGTCGGCGCGACATAGGCCCCGGACCGGTTCTCCAGCAGCGCCATCGGAAGTTTCTGGCCCGAAGCGTACCCGTATTCCACGTAGCCAATGGACCCCGGCGTCGTCATCAGACTCGCGGTCACCCCTTCATTGCCCTTCGCCCGCGTGCCCACCGGCCAGTTCGGCGATTTGCTCGTCCCCGGGCCCGCCGCGAATTCAGAACTGATCGCGCTCAGGTGTTGCGTGAACACGTACGATGTCCCGCTGCTGTCCGCCCGCACCACCACGTTGATAGGAGCATCAGGCAGCGCCACGCCGGGGTTCGTCGCCACGATGGCCGGATCGTTCCAGCGCGTGATGGCGCCCAGGAAGATACCCGAATAGGCCGCCCGCGAAAGACGCAGCCCGGCGACCCCTTCCACGTTGTACGCCAGCACGATCTTCCCGGCCGTCATGGGAAGCAGCACGACCCCATCGGGTACCTGCGCCAGCTCCTCGTCGGTCATCGCGGCGTCGCTCGCCGCAAAATCCACGGTCCGGTCGATCAGGCTCTTGACGCCACTCCCGCTGCCAACGGACTGGTAGTCCACCTGAACGCCGTCCCGAAGGTCCGAAAAATCCCGGAACCACTTCATGTACAGCGGCGCGGGAAAACTTGCCCCCGCGCCCTGAAGGCGGGTGAGAGAAGCCCCGGAGCCGCCGGTGGGCCCCGCCGAGCAAGCGTGCAAAAAGGCGACCAGGCAGAGCAGGCCGAAAGCGGCATGGATACCGCGCAGTAACATCTTGAAACTCCAGGAATTGCAGCCGTGGACAGGGGGCCTGGAGTGGCCCGCTATCCAATGAAATTCTACGACAACATCCTGCGGGAAGTGCGTGGATCCGGTTAGATTTCTGTTAGCTCCAGGGCCCTGCCTGGACGGGAAAAACCACGAAAACGTGCAACACTTCTACGGAATGAAGTTGGATTGATTTCTCGAGGACACAAACCCGCGCAACAACGGGAGTGCGGACCAATGGGAGCGCGGGCGGCCCGCCCGCATCGCGCCGCGAGGCGCCAGGATCGCGGACATTCCGCGGCAAAACAAGCCACAAGACCCAAAGCGCCCTTCCCCCTTCACTCTTCACCACCCGAAACTCGTTCCCACGGTCCCCCGTGGGAATGCATGCCGTTCCGCTCAGCGGAACAATCCCCACACAAGAATCCGTAAACCCGTTCCGCAAAAAAGTAGGATAGCCGTCCCGGCTGTCCACCGCGCCACCTCGTGAATCGCGGATACGCCGCGCGCCATGCCCGCCCGCTGCTTCACCCGGCTTCAATGTCACAAAATCTCTTGTTTTGTCATGGGGCATGTGCTAGCGTAATCCGGCTTCCGGAACGAACGGCCTTCGCGCCGGCCGCTTCGGCGTATCGGTGGTCGAGTCCAGGTAGGGATAAGCAGGGAAAACAGTGGGCGTGCGTTTGCGCCGCGCCTCGGAGGAAGAGAGATATGCCCAAGGTTGATGTTGAGTCTGATCTCCCCAAACTTGAGAAGAAGGTCGAGGCCCTGGTGAAAGAGGCCGGTAAGATCAATACGGAGAATAAGAAGCGCTATGCCGAGTTCGAGAACCTGAACGGCGCCCTCTGGGAAGGCAAGAAAATAATTGAGGACAACCAGAAGGCGCTGAAGAAGGAGAAGGACACCAAGAAGGTCAAGGCGCTGGCCGACGAAATCGAGGAGCAGGAAAAAACGTTTAAGAAAATCTCGGCCAAAATACCGGGCATTCGCAAGAACGTCGAGTCCACCATGAAAGACGCCGAAAACTGCGATAAGGATCTCAAGAGCGCGCTGGACGAAATCGCCGCGCTCAACAAGGCGCTGACGCGCACCGCCGGCTTCGGGGACGACCTCAAGGAAATGGCCAAACAGCTCAAGGACCTGGAGAAAAAGGTGGACAAGGCCCGGGAAATCGTCGGGCCGATCGCCACCGGCGGCCTACCCAATACGCCCAAGTTGTAGGCGGGACCGCCGCGCCACGCATTCGTAACTCGAGACGAAAACGGGCCGCCGGCATCGCCGGCGGCCCGGAATCATAAGCGCTACGGACGGACTACTTCACCTTCACGCCAAGCTCCTTGAGCTTGCCTTCGATCATCGCCAGAATCTCCTTCTTCCGCTTGTCCGTATCCGCCTCCACGCGGACCACGAGCTTGGGCGACGTGTTGGACGCGCGCAGCAGGCCCCAGCCATCCTTGAACTCGATGCGGGCGCCGTCAATCGTCACCACGTCCAGCCCGAGGTCCTTCTGGAAATAGTCCCGCGCCTGGGCTATCACGTCAAACTTCCGGTCGTCCTCGCAGTCATACTCGAGCTCCGGCGTGATCGGGCGCACCGGGATGTGCTTAAAGTGCGCGCTCAGTGGCTTCCGGCCCGCCGCCAGAATCTCCAGCAGGCGCGCGCCCGAGTAGATCGCGTCGTCGAAACCATACCAGCGGTGCTTGAAGAAGATGTGCCCGCTCATCTCACCCGCCAGCTGCGCGTGGAACTGCTTCAGCGCCGCCTTCAGGTGAGAGTGGCCGGTCCGCCACATGATCGCCTTCCCGCCCTTCTTCTCAATGTGCGCGTACATGCTGCGGCTGCACTTCACCTCGCCGATGAACGTCGACCCCGGCTTGTCCTTCAGGATGTTCTCCGCAAACACGGCCACCAGCCGATCGCCCCAGAGCGGGTTGCCCAGTTCGTCGCAACCGCCGAGCCGGTCCACGTCGCCGTCAAACGCAATCCCCAGGTCGGCCTGGTGCTTCTTCACCGCCTTCTTGATGTCGGCGAGGTTCTCTTCTTTCGTCGGGTCCGCGTGGTGGTTCGGGAAGTTCCCGTCCACATCGCAGAACAGCGGAATGACCTCGCAGCCGAGCTTTTCGTACAGCGGCACGGCCACCACGCCGCCCACGCCGTTCGCCGCGTCCACCACCACCTTCAGCTTGCGCTTGAGCGTGATCCCCTTCGTAATCCGGGCGATATACTTCGGAACCAAATCCATTCGCGTGATGGTCGTGGTCTTGTTCACTTCCGGGAACTTGCCCGCCTCCGCGATCTTGCGGAGTTTCTGGATCTCGTCCCCGTAGATCGTGGTCTTTCCCACGCCGATCTTCAGCCCGTTGTAATCCTTCGGGTTGTGGCTCGCCGTCAGCATCAGGCCACCGTCCACCTTCAGCGTGTTCAGCGCGAAATACAGGACCGGGCTTGGAACCTCCCCGATATCGATCACGTTCATGCCGCAGGCCGTGAGCCCATCAATGAGCGCGCGGGAGTAGGCCTTGCCCGTCAGGCGTCCGTCGCGGCCGACGACCACCGTGTTGTGCTTCCGCTTGCCGCGCATGTACGCGCAGTACGCCTTGCCGAGCAGTTCATACGTGCTTTCATCAAGATCTTTCCCGGCGACGCCACGGATATCGTATTCCCGAAAGATATTCGGATTCAGCTTCATGCGTTTCAACCCTCCGCGATTGTGGATCTGGCCTGACAGTACGGGGGATAATACGCAAAAGGGGGTTCGCCTTTCCAGATTCATCCGCCGCAGCGCTGCGGAAGTCCCGTATTCACACAGGTATTCCGGCATGTCTTCCCACCCCTACGAACACATCCTGCAGGCCATTCGCGACGATCACCGCTGGCGCGCGCTGCGCAGTTGGCCCGGCGCCGGCGGCATCATTCATAAGGACGGGCGCCGTCTCCTCAATTTCTCCTCGAACGACTACCTCGACCTCGCCAACGCGCCCGCGCTCAAGCAGGCGGTCCGCGAGGCCCTCGACGCCTACGGCTGCGGCGCCACGGCCTCCCGGCTCATGTCGGGCGATCTGGACATCCACCGCAATCTGGAACAGGCTATCGCCCAATTGACCGGCCAGGCGTCCGCGCTTGTGTTCCCCAGCGGCTACCAGGCCAACGTGGGCGTACTCCAGGCCCTCGCCGGCCGTGATGACGCCATCTTCTCCGATGCCCTCAATCACGCCAGCATCATCGACGGCGCGCGCCTGTCCCGCGCCGCGATCCACGTCTACCGGCACGCCGACACCGATCACCTTGCCGAACTGCTCGACGCCGCGCCGCCCACCGGACGCAAAATCATCGTGACCGATTCCGTCTTCAGCATGGACGGCGACCTGGCCCCGCTGGAAGCCATCGCCGGGCTCGCCCGATCCGCGGGCGCGGTGCTGGTGGTCGACGAGGCCCACGCGCTCGGCGTCTGGGGCGGGGGCGGGGGGCTCTGCCGCGCGCTGGGCGTCACGCCGGACCTGATTACCGGCACCTTCGGAAAGGCCTTCGGCGCGGGCGGCGCCTTCGCGGCCGGCTCGGCCCCCTACCGCGACCTCCTGATCAACACGGCGCGCAGTTTCATCTTCAGCACCGGCCTCACCCCGATGAACGCCGCCGCCGCCCGCGCCGCCGTGCGCGCCGTCGCGGATCATCCGGGCTGGGGCGACGAATTGCGCGCGCAATCCGCGCTGTTTCAGGCCGAGCTGCGCGCGCGCGGCGTTCCCGTACAGCCCAGCGAAACCCAGATCGTGCCCGTCCCCGTCGGGGACAACCAGCGCGCGGTCGACCTCGGCGCGGCCCTCCTGGACCGCGACATCATCGCCACCGGCATCCGCCCGCCCACCGTGCCCCCGGGAACGGCCCGGCTCCGATTCTCGGTCACCCGGGCCCATTCGGAGGACGACCTTCGCCACGCCGCCGCCGCCGTGGCCGAGGCCCTGGACGTATAGGCAACGGACCCCGCGTTGGTTCCTCCGGATCTTTCCCGGGCGCCCGTCACGCGGCTATACTGGGGCGGACGGAAACGGTCGCGCGCGGAAGGAAAGTGGCTTGGGTTTAACACAAATTCACGACGACCTCATGTACCTGGCGGGCCGCCTGCCGCACCGGAGCGCCCAGAGCGAGGAGGAGCGCGAGGCATCGGCCTATATCGCCGACCGGCTGCGTGAATACACGCCGGATGTGAGCGTCGAGCCGTTCCACGCGCCGGAAAACTACCCCTACCTCTTCGCTTCCTACATGTCCGAGTTTCTCATCGTCGGGGCGATTGCGTTCCTCTGGCCCGAGGTCGCCTTTGGCTACGGGCTCGGCGTCTTCGCGCTCTACCTCGCCGAATTCGCCGGCTACCGCGGGCTCTCGCGCTTCATGCCGCAGTACCCCTCCCAGAACGTGACCGCCCGCTTCCTCGGCCTGCGCCCCCGCGCCACCATCGTCTTCATCGCCTACTACGACAGCGGCTGCGCCTCCCCGATGACCCTGCCGAACCGGATTCCGCTGTTGCGCCCGATGCACCTGTTCCTGCTTTCGTGCATGGTCCTGGTCCTGGCGACCTGCGCCGCCGACGCGCTCTCCGGTGGCCCGCCCTACCCGGGGCTCGGGCTCCGCTGGATCGCCATCGCGGCCCTCGGCGCCGGCGCGCTCGCGCTCTTCCTCGGGGCCGGGCGCGGCGAGGACATCCGCGGCGCCAACAACAATGCCTCCGGCGTGGCCGCCCTGCTCGGCGTGGCCGAAGCCCTGCGCCGGAACCCCGTGGAAGAAGCCGACGTCTGGATGGTGGCCCTCGGCAGCCACGAGGCCTGGATGAGCGGCATGCGCCATTTCCTGCCCGCGCACCGCCTGCCCCGCGACCGGACCTGGTTCATCAACCTGGAGGCCGTCGGCGCCGGCCGCCTGCATTACCTCAAGACCGAGGGCTTCCTCTACGCCCTTCGCGCCGACAAACAGATGACCGGCCTCGCGAACGCCATCGCCGCCGATCGCCCCGTCCGCGCGGGCGTCCTGCGCGCCGTGCCCACCGCCGCGCACGTCCCGCTGTCGCGCGGGATGAAGGCCCTGACCCTCATGGGGCTCGACGATACCGGCCTGCCCGCGCACTGGAACCAGCTCAGCGACCGTTTCACCGCCGTCGAAGAGAAAACCATCGAGGAAGCGATCGACTTCACCGTCGCCCTCGCCCGCCGCGTCGCCGCCGAATCCGCCAGAGAATAGCCGTCCCGCCCAAACCCCACATCATCACCCCGAAAAGAAAGTGGCACAGCCGTCCCGGCTGTGTTCAGCGCCGCCAGGCGCCAATGTAGGATAGCCGTCCCGGCTGTCCATCGCGCCGAAGGCGCAACCGCAGGATAGCCGCCCCATTCCAGTAACGAAACGTGGACCAATGGGAGCGCGGGTCGAAGATGCGCCGTGGTGGACGGCCCGCCCGCATCGCGCCGAAAGGCGCAAAGGATCGCGGACATTTCCGCCACGGCGGACCTTCGGCCTGTCTGCGGCAAAGTGAGCCAAGCTCCAAGAGTTCCCCTGCCCCTCACCAAAACCACCTCGAAAAGAAAGTGGCACAGCCGTCCCGGCTGTGTTCAGCGCCGCAAGGCGCCAATGTAGGATAGCCGTCCCGGCTGTCCATCGCGCCGAAGGCGCGCATCCAATCCCACGCCACTACCCGCTCCGCTCAGGCCGAATCCGAATCTGCCAGCACAGCCTCAAACTCCCGCGCCAGCATCGCCTTCAACGCCGCCAGCCCCGCATGGTCCAGCCCACATATCCACTGATTATCCGGCATCACAAGCACGTTCGGACCCGACTCACATCGGTCCATACACCCCGACTTGCACACCCGGATATAGCGCTGCAGCCGCTGTTCCTTGACCCACCGCTTCAGGTCCGCATGCAGATCGGCGCTCCCGCGCTCCGCGCAGCACACCCGCTCACCCGGCTCGCGGCAATTCGTGCAAACCAGCAGGATCTTCTGAAAGGGGAGAGAACGGTATTCCATAACCCGGGATTCCTCCGGCGCCCAACCAGCCAGGCGCGCCCGTTCCCCATTATGCCCAACCCGGCCCGCCCGAAACGAGCCCCCGAGCCGATTCGCTGTTTGCACCTGATTCATGTTGGGCTGCGACGGGGGTACGCCTTGCGGAATCGTGGGCGGGCGTCCCACCGCAAACCACCGAGGCGCAGTCCACGCAACGAGGCGCGGAGGAGCCATCGAGTCATCGAGGATCTGTTCCTGCTTCTGCGCGCGAAAGATTCCCGGTCGCAAAGTCCAGGTCAAGGATGTTGTCGACGTTGACCTTGGTGAAGCTGCGCGTCTCGCCGCCTTGCAGGGTCAACATCAGCTCCACTTCGTCATGTTCACCAAGTCCGAAGTGCGCTTCCAGCGCCCCGCCGGACTTGTAGGCGTGCGCGGGGTGTATCCAACGCGCGCCCAGGAGCTTGCCCGATCCCGGATCACGCACCTCGACGCGGGCGCCGATGAGCTCCGCGTCATTCAGGCCGGAGAAACGCAACCGCAGCCAGTGGTTCTCGCGGGCGCCGTGGAGACCGGTGTTCCAGTAAACCCGGCTTTCGTAGCGCGCCATGCTTAGAGGAATGCCGCTGTTGTCGGGATCGCTCGCTATCACCAGGTCCAGCAGTCCGTCGTTGTTGAGATCGGCCGCCTCCCCGCTGATGCCGCCCGCATCCAACCCGCTGAAAGTGGTGGGTTGAAGTTCGAAGGCGCCCTGGCCACGGTTCATGAAGAGCGCCGCGCGCGTGGAAATATTGGCGGATTCGCTGCGATCGAGCACGACGACATCCTGCCAGCCATCGTTGTCGAAATCCCCGAAGACGGCATCGGAATAGTAGGGCTTTCGCTCGTCGGCATTCATCCGCGCCCTGGACCGGCTCGCAATCGGGGCGTCGAAGAAATGCATCCACTCCGCATACGTCCAAGTTACGGGGGTCAATCCCGAGGCGTCGGTCGCCTCTTCAAAAAGGAATCCGCCGAGGTTTCGCCAGAAACGTCCACCGGCGTACTCCGTTCTTGGCGCCCATCCGGGCATACCGGGCCCAACCGCGAGAAGGTCGAGATCGCCATCATTGTCGGTGTCGGCAAACGAGACATAGGGGAGGCCGGGCGCGCTTCCTTCCGGAGACAGCGTCTTTGCTTCGCGGTCGTACCGCAAGCGCGCTTCACAGGCCAGGCCGTTCCCCACGATTTTTTCGAAGCGGAATTGCCCCGTCTCAACCAACATGTTCTTCCAGCAAAACACGCCCTGACGATACTCCACCGGCGTATATGGCGCTTCGAGATCCATCACGTCAACGTGAAATGTCTGGACCAGATCCAGGTCCCCATCGTTGTCGAGGTCGTACAGATTGATGTCGGGCCCGGCCTTGTCCCTCGCCGGATCATGGTGGAAGCCCCCGAAATCGGGGATCAGTTCCGTGCCCCCGATGTCTTCGAATCGGCCGTCCTCAAACCGCTCGCCAGACGGCCGGAAGATGTAGAGCCGGCTGTGCGGAAAGCCTCCCTGCGCATCCTTGATGTTGTCGCAGCCGATCGCGATGTCGAGCCAGCCGTCCCGATTCACATCCCCGATCGACGGTTGCCGGTTGTACGCGAGTTCGTTTCGAATGCCCATCGCCTCCGAGACATCCCGCAAGCGGTCCCACGCGCCGTCGGAAACGAACAGGGAATTGCCCACGGACTCGATGCCGCGCCGGTTCACTCCGCCTGACATGGGGGCGTGGCGTGTCACGAACAAGTCGAGATGCCCGTCGCGATTGAAGTCGGCCAGCACGGGAACCTGGCCCCGCCCGAAGTCGTCCAGGCTCACCTTCGAATCCAGCAGCGTCACCGTGTGCGGCTTGAAAACGAAATCGCCCTCATTCAGAAAGACACGCAACTTCTCGCCCGCGCCAAAGCGCTGCCCCGTCCCCCGGCGCGGTGAAAACGTGGTCAAAAGGTCAAGCAACCCGTCATCATTGAGATCGGCGGTTGCAAACCCGTTCATGCCCTCCTGGAAATCGGTGATGCCGGGTACAGAGATGCTCTCAAAAAGCTGACCGCGGCCGGTGGCATCCTGTGCGGCGTCGCCCTCGGGCATCTTCTTCAGCGGCGGTTCGCCGGGACGCTGCTCAACGATTTCCTCGTTGTGCGGTGCGGGTTCCGGCGCGTTGGCAAGCAGTCGTGCGCGGGTCGCCTGCCAATCCGCGCCGTCTCGGTCGCGGGATACAGCGCGCCCGACCTGCGGCCGAGATTCAGAAGCGGAAGCCCTCGCCTTCGACCCGGCGATTACCTCCGCGGACGCCTGTTCAAGGTAAATACGGTTGCCATCAGGATCTCGGACAAGCCAGCGCGATCCGGCGGCGGCCCGCGCCTCTTCGAGCGAGACGCCGCGCTTACGCAGCCCGTCGAGTGCGGCGCCAAGGTCTTCTTCCCGCAGTGTCAGGCTGCGCAGTCCCAATGCGTTATCACCGGCCACGGCTTCGTTGGGGCGTTCGCCCGGCGGCGCGGCAAACTTGACCCGTCCGGCCCCGGTCGCAAAGAGATACATCTCAACGTTGAACGGTGGGGGCAGCGTCCAGGGTTCGAACTCGTGAAGGCCAAGGGCGCCCCCATAAAACTCGCGTGCGACCGCCTCGTCGCTGACGGCCATTCCCCACGTAAACGTTTCTTCCGTCACGCCGCGCGGCAGCCCCATCAGTTCGACGACGTTGCCTTCCGGGTCGCGCGTCATCCACACGTTGCCGCCCCTGACGGGAGCTGGGTAGCCCGCGGCGACCAGGCGCTCGCCCACGGCCGCCGCGTCGGCGAACCACAGGGAAAACCAGCGGTAACCATTGGAGGCCAGCATTTGCCGAACGGGGCTACCTGTCGCGGGCGGAGAAGGTTCAATGGCGACTTCGCGAAGCCGTAAGTAACAGCCGGCCCATTCCAGCAATGCGCCTGCGCCTTTGACGGGTGACTCGATTTCGCGCATACCGATACCGTCGCGATAGAACCGTACAAGCGCCTCGGCGTCATACACGCAAAGTTCGAAAACGGTCTCAATTGCTGTAAGAGTTCCCGGTGCGGGGGATGCAATTGGACTCGACTCGGCCCGGTCCGGGGATCCGGCCCGCCGGCCCGCGACGAAACCACGGAACTCCGCTTGCGTTACAAAACCGTCCTTGTCCGTGTCCACTTGCTCGAATAGAGGCCCCTCATACTCGTCGCGCCCAATCCGGCCGTCCCCGTTTCTGTCAAGGCGATCAAAGGAGACGCCTCGCGACCCAGCCCCTTCCTGGGAAAAGGCGGACTCGATAACCAGCGTGGAGGCTGCAAGAACTGCCAACACCAACGGCTTGCACATTCTCTACTCCTCTTCCACCTGCCTGCGGCTTCGGCTGTAGTTCTGTGCTTCTTGAAGCGTCAGGGCGCCGTCCTTGTTTGCGTCCATGGCTTCGAACAAATCCGCGCGGGGAAACTCTTGCGCGGTTACTTTGCCGTCCTGGTCGCGGTCGTATTCGTTGAAACGCTCCTGCAGCGCTCCCCGGCGCTCGGCGTTCGGCTGTCTCTCCCCTGGCTGGCGGCCGGAACGGGAAGACCGCCCGTCCTGTCGCACCCATTTCGCGGGGCTCATCTGCTTGTCCCAGTCTCCATAGACCGATTGCAGCCTCTGGACGATATCCGGCATCGCTTCGGCAAGATTACGGCTCTCCCCGATGTCCTCCCCGAGGTTATAGAGCTGGGATTCCTCCCCTGCAACCTGGACCAGCTTCCAATTGCCCTCCCGCACTGCGCGCTGCTGGCCCGCCCGCCAGAAAAGCCGTTCGTGCGGCGCGCCATCCTCTTTGCCCGTAAGGTACGGAAGCAGGTTCACGCCATCCAGAGGCTTTTCCGTGGGCATGGCGCCCCCCGCGGCCGCGAGCGCCGTGGCATGCACATCGAAGCCCATGACCATATGCGGATACACGGCGCCCGCCGGGAGCGCGCCTTTCCATTGCGCGAGGAATGGAACGCGGATGCCGCCTTCGAGCACCTGGCCCTTGTATCCGCGCAATGGCGCGTTGCTCGACGTGGTCTGCCGGGTCGGACCGCCGTTGTCGCTGTAGAAGAAGACCAGGGTATCCTCTTCGAGGTTGTGTTCCCGGAGTTTACCCAGCACGCGTCCCACGGCATCGTCCATCGCGGACAGCATGCCCGCGTAGGTCCGCCGCTTCGGATCCGCGATGTCGGCGAACCGTTCCTCATACTTGCCGGTGGCCTGCAAGGGCGTGTGAACGGCGTTGAACGCGAGATACAGGAAGAACGGGCCGTCCTTGCCGCGGTCCACGAAGTCGGACGCTTCGCGCGCGAAGACATCGGTGAGGTAGTCGCTCTCCTCAACACGCTCCCCATTGCGCACCAGCGCCGCACGCGATTTACCTCCCGGCAGATAATTGTGGGCGCCGCCCAGGAAGCCGAAATGATAATCGAATCCGCGCTCATGTGGTCGAAGCCCCTCGTTGAAGCCCACGTGCCACTTTCCCACCATGCCTGTCGCGTACCCCAGCCCCTTGAGGCGTTCCGCCAGGGTAAGCTCCTCGCGCGGCAGACCAAAATTCTCGGCGGCGTGCTCCTCCGGGCCGGAGTTGTGTTCAAAGCCGAACCGGTGTTGATAGCGCCCGGACAGAAGCGCCGCCCGTGACGGCGAACAAACCGGGTGATTTGAATAGCCGTTCGTGAAGCGAATGCCATTCGTCGCCAATGAATCTGTGTGGGGAGTGGGGATGTCCCGGCAACCCTGGCATCCCAGGTCGGCGTACCCAAGGTCGTCCGCGAGAATAACCACGATATTCGGCTTGGAGTGTCCCGGAGCGCTGCCGCCCGGTGGCAACGCGCCGTCCGACCGCGCCCCAGGCAGTTCAGCCCACGTGCTTCCAGCCAACAACCCAACCGACGCGACCAGGAATTCTCTTCTTTTCATGGCGAGTTCCCGAGATTTGCGGACCAGATTAACCCGTCGCAACCGCTGATACATCACAAACGGTTGCGATTTAAACGAGGATCATGCGCTCTCGGGATGTTGAACACCGTTGAAGGGAAGGAGTTCCCGGATAATCCCAAACACTCCTTGCGACGTCTCAGCGAGAGAATGCTTGCCCCGGCGTTTCCAATCGCCCGCGGAAGCAACTGCGTTGCGCTTGTGCCGCTGGTTGGTGTCAAGAACTTTCTGTAATTTGTCTTGGTGTCTTGGTTGAAGCCTGGGTTTAGGTTTTGACCTCGGGTTGTTTTTCAGTTTCCCCCTCCCCCCGGGGGGAGGGGGAAACTGTACTAGTATTGGTTATGCCGCGTTCTGCTTCTGCTTCTTCGTATTCGCCCTGCGTTCGTCCACCCAGTTCATCGTAAGGTAGCGCGCCCGCTCACAGACCCAGCTTTCATGGCGTTCGAGCAGGTGCGCGCCAATCAGCCTGTCCGCGGACGCCACATTGGGGAAGATGCCCACGACATTCGTTCGCCGCTTGATCTCAGCCATGACCCGCTCGATCATGTTCGTCGTGTACACCCGCCGCCGGCACGGGCCGGGCAGGTCGTGCGTGGCAAGGGTCTCCTCGAACTGCTCCCGTATTTGCGTGGCGACTTGCGGGTATTGATTCTCCCAGCGCTCCGCGACGCGCTCCGCTTCGGCCAGGCTTGTCTTGACGTCTTCAATCTTCCGGGCGGCCCGCAGCTCCTGCGCCAGCGGCTTCTTATCCTTGTGACCCACCTTGGCCAGCGCGTTGCGCTGGAAGTGGGTCCAGCAACGCTGCCAGGTGGCCTGGGACCACTGCGTGCCCACCGCCGCCTGTATGCCCAGGTGCCCGTCCGAGACGACCAGCTCAACGCCCGTGACGCCACGCTGGCGCAATTCGCGGAACACCTCGGTCCAGGTGGCCTCGCTTTCCAAATCCGCCAGACGCCAGGTGAGAATTTCCCGGCGCCCGTCATCGTTGATGCCCGCAACCACGAGAGCGGCCTGCTTGCGCACCCGGCCGTGAGAGCGGGCTTTGACGTAGCACGCGTCCACCATCAGTACAGGCCATTCCCGCTCGTCCAGACGGCGCTCCCGGAACTCCGCGAGCTTCTCGTCCAGCTCCTGGGCCACGCAGGAAACCGTGCTCGCCGACAGGCTAAAACCGCCCATCTTCTCCAGCACGTGCTTCACTTTCCGGGTGGATACGCCCATGAAATACATCTCCGCGCAGGCCGTCAAAAGCGCTCGCTCGCTCCGCTCCCATTTGGCGAAGAACAGCGGCGAATACGGCTCCGTGCCGCGCACCTGGGGGACATCCAGGGAAAGCTCGCCAACCCGGGTCTTGAGCTTGCGCGGCTTGTACCCGTTCCGATGGCCTTTCCGGCCTTCCGAGCGCTCGTGACGGTCCGCCCCCACGTGCTCGGCCACACCAGCCTCCATCACCGCCTTCGCCATGGTCTCCAGCATCAACTTCATGATGTCTACCTCCCCTCCTTCTTGAATCTGGCTCAGATAATCCGCAAAATCCTTCATGGCTGTCATTACTCCTCGTCTTGGCTTCTTCCAAAAACACCTAGACTGGAGCAAATGACGGCCATCTTTGTCTAGCCCCTTTTACAGAAAGTTTTATACTCCATCTGCCGCTGCGCGCGGGCGGCGCATAATGCGTGAAACGCCTCCCGGCATCCACGTATTGAAGGAGGATGGTGTTGAGCAGGTCAGTTTACGCGTTGTGTATTCGTCGCGTGGAATTCAAATTGATTCTCGTGATGCTGATACTGCTTTCCCACGTCTCCCCGGCGTCGGCGGAAGAGTCGGTGGCGCCCGAGATGAGGCCAGAGGACGCGTGGACATTTGTCCTGCTCCCGTACGCGTGGCTCCCGACCAACGACTTAACCATTGGCACGGCCTCCTATCTCCAGTCGGAGTTCACCAGCATTGAGGACGCGTTGGGCCAATTCGACTACGGTGGCCTCCTGTTCTTTGAGGCGCATCGCAAACGCTTTGCTTTTTACGCGGATGCGATGTATGTCCGGCTCTCAAATCAATCCCATTCAAACGGGCTGGCCGTTCACTCAGACATTCGCCAGGCCATGATCGAGGCGGCTGGCGTTCGCCAGTTCCGCGGCGAGCGGCATGGCCTCGACCTTCTGGCCGGCTTTCGCTACTTTCACCTCAATTCCGATGTGGAGGTGCAGATTGCGGGGCGTTTTCGGGATACGTTTCACTGGGTCGAGCCGCTTGTCGGCGTTCGCCACCAGATGCAATTGGCGAAGAAATGGCGCTATGACTGGCGCCTGGATTTTGGTGGTTTTGGCGCGGGGTCCCGCTTGACATGGCAGTTCGCCACGAATCTTCACTACGACCTGTCGAACCGCTATGCGATAAACGTCGGTTACCGGCATGTGGACATCGACTACCGCGATGATAGCCGGCGCTACGATTCCACGTTGTCCGGCCCCATGTTGGGCGTGAGTTTCAAGTTCTGACAAGCGAGCGCACGGCTCGAGTGCGGGTGTCATTCGATCATCGTCCTCGCGCTCGGCGGATCGAACTCATCCGAGACTGCCAGCGCCCCCGTCGCCTGGCGGCCCCATCTGGGACAGGCGCCGAACAGGAGGATAGGCATCCCTGCCTGTCCCGGCGGAAGCCCGGAATCCCAATACGCCCTCACCGCCTGCCCCTCAAACCTCGACTTCGGGTATCTCGGACTTCTTCATGAAATCGCGGCAGATCACAAACGGCGCGATCAGGGGCGCTTCGTCGAGGTGGACCCTCCAGGCCTTGAGGATCCCGCCGGTGTCCCCGGTGAAGCAGAAGCGGCCGTCCTGGCTCAGGGCGAGCGGCGCGGTGCCGGGGAGGCTGCGGATGCACTGGCCGGTCTTGATGTCCCAGATTTTCAGCGTGCCCTGGGCCGAGCCGGAGAGGACGAAACGGTTCATCTGGTCGATGCAGACGCTCGTGACGTCCGTCTTGTGGCCGCGCAGGGTATGCAGGATCTCCCCGCGCCCGAGGTTCCACACGCGGATATTCTGCCCGCTGGTGGTGACCACAATCGGTCGGGAGTGGCTTACGGCCATGGACAGCACGGGCCCCTTGTTCTGCGTGAATTCCTTGAGGCGTTTCCCCTTCCGAATATCCCAGACCCCGATCGTCCCGGATTCGTGCCCGCTGATGGCGTAGAGCCCATTCGAACTGACCGCCACGCTGCGCACCGGGGACGCCTTCGTGTCGATGGCGTGCTCGCAGGCGCCCGTGATCAGGTTCCAGTGGCGTATCGTGCCGTCGGCGCCGCCCGAGACCAGCGTCCGCGCTTCGTCACAGAGATCGAGACACCACACGGGCCCCTCGTGGCCCCGGAGCACGTGCAGGCAGGCCCCGCCCGCGAGATCCCAGGCGCGTATCGCTCCGTCTTCCCCGGCGGACAGCGCGATCGTCTCCGCGCGGCGCAAGGCGAACGCGTTCACCCGGCCCTCGTGCCCCTCCAGCGTGTGGATCAGCAGGTGCTCCTCGCGTTTCCACCACCGGACCTTCCCCGCCTCGCAGCCGGAAAGCAGGTGGCTGCCGTCGCGCGAGGCGTGCACCGCCGTCACGGGGGAGGAATGGGCCAGCGCCTCCCACAGCAGCTTGCGGTCCTTGGGCAGCCGCTCGTGCGATACGGCGATCCCGAAGGCGACCTCGCGGATCCGCTTGTGCTCCGGCGCGAGGTTCTCGAGCACCGTGCACGCGTTGGCCGCGTCGCCCCGCTCGACAAGCACCCGGGCCAGCAGGTACGGCGGCATCCAGTTTCCCTCGTGCAGCGCGCAGATCCGGTAGAGCTTCGCCACCACCTCGTTGTCCGAGATACGCCCGGTCCGCCACTGGTGCAGCGCCAGGTTATAGCGCGCCTCGATATGCGTCGGGTCCGCCCCCCGGATCTCCGTCCACAGCACTTCCGCCTCGTGGGACTGCCCCAGGTCCGCCAGCGACACCGCGCGGTTGTTCATCAGATCGAAATTCCGGATCTCGATGTCGTGCCGGCTGCGCTCATAGGGTCGGCCAAGTTCCCGGACGTAGGAGTCTTGCAGCAGCGCGACCAGGCCGCGCATGCCGTCCGGGCGCTCGTTGGGCTCGTCGGCAAAGCACTGCTCCAGCACCGGCACGAGCGAATCGGGAACGCGGGGGACTTCCGGATACCGCGCGCCGTATTCGAGCAGGGTCTTGAGCACCTTGCGCGCCTCGCGCCCGTCGTGCCAGAACACCTCCCCGGCGAACATCTCCAGCGTAGCCAGCGCCAGGCTCCAGACGTCGCTCTGCGCGGTGACCTCGTTCAGCCGCGTGTAATCCGGCGAGCTGTACACCGGCGTCCCGCCCAGCGGCCCCCACCGCACCAGGCGCCCGGGTGTTCCGGGGGTCGAATCCCGTTCCATTACGCCGACGCGGGCCAGGCCGAAGTCCGTCACCTTCACCTCGCCGGTGGGGCCGACGAGGATGTTCTTCGGCTTGACGTCCTGGTGGACCACGCCGTTCACGTGCGCGTGGTGCAGCCCCAGGGCGGTCTGGATGAGGATGTCGTACATCCGGTCGAGCACATCGTCGCGGCTGCCGGCGTAGAGGCTGCGGTCGCGGATCATCTTGCCCAGGTCGGGCCCGTCCACATATTCGACAAACACCCGGGGGATCCCGCCGAGGCGGCGCACACAATAGCAGATAACCGTGTTCGGGTGGGGCGGCAGGTTGATCCACGTTTCGCACTCGTGCTCGAAGGTCGATACCCAGCCCTTTTCCGAAACGAGGCGTTCCTTGGGGCTCTTCACCGCCACATCGATGCCCCAGCCGCGGTGATGCACCCGGTGCACCACGCCCATACCGCCGCGCCCGAGCTCGTCGCGCACGTCGTAGAGCTCCATCAATAGATCGCCCTTTTCCCACTCAAACGGTATGGAATCCGCGTCGTAGTGGTGGAAGGTGACTTTGTCGTCCGGGTGAACCGGCGGCGTCACGCTGTTGACCGTCACGTAAATCGGGAATTCGCATACGGTGCACCGGCACATCCGCCCGAAATGCCGCTTCCGAACGCGCATGACATTGCCGCACTTGCAGGTAACGCTGTACCGCTGTATGGTGGACCGTTTCGTCGCCATAAACCGCCCTGCGTCCGCGCGCCGGCCCGAAGTCCGGCGCCCGGAAGCTGCTTCCCGCGCCCGCGGCGATGTTTCACGCCCGCGCGCGCCTGTATGACCCGTCAGGCCCCTCCAGACCTCTTCCTATCATACCACCGGCGGGCCGCTTTGCACCACGCTGGTCCGCCGGATGAGCAGGTAGGAGAAAATACTGTTCGCGCAAAGGAGAAACAGCCCGATCCGCATGCCGAGCTCGCCCAGCCCCCCCACCAGGACGAGCAGCAACACCATCATGACCACCCGCCCGCCCGCCAGCGGAACCTCGCTCGCGCACATGTACTCGATGCGCTCCGCCGGCTCGCTCGCGCTCCGGTCAATAATATCCAGCCGGATGCTCGAATAGGGGATCATGAACATGGGCAGCGCAATGGACCGGAGAATGCCGAACAGCACCAGGGTCCACGCATTGAGCAGCGAGGCGATCATCAACGCCGCCCCCATCAGCAGCGTGACCGAGATCCGCATCGAGCGCAGGCGTGATTCCGGGCGAACGGTCCGGCCCACCATATACGACACGATGATGCCCGCCATAAACTGCAGGGCCGTGTAGACCCCCACCAGCGCCGCATTCTCGGTTTTCATGTACATGGCCAGGCCGAGCACGAAGTAGAAGATGTGGAAAGAGCCGGCCTGGGTCGCGGACGCGGCCATGACAAGCCGCCAGTCCCGCTGGTCGCGGCCGGGAAACAGGGCCCGCCTCAGGTTGAAGGGGCGTCCCCGGCTGTCGCGGGTAATCCCGGCGCTGGCGAGGATGCTCAGCAGGTACAGCCCGACGGCCAGGGCGAAGAGCACATAGTAGCCCTTCTCCTCCTCCGGGATCCGCCACATTATCAGTGCGCTCACCGCCGGCGCGCCGAATCGCGAGGCGCCCGTGACCGCGTTGAGCCATCCGAAGAAGTAATCCCGCTGCGGCGCCTCCACCGCGTCGTAGTTGAAGGTGTTGTTGCCCGCCCAGAAGAAACCCCACGCCACCCCGAGCAAGGCGCCCAACGCTACCGGGTGGTCCGTCGCGCCCTCCCGCATCCACAAGAGCGCCCCGTAGTAAAGGGCGTGGAAACCCACGCCAATGCGAAACACATGCAGGCGGTCGAAGCGCTGGGCGCACCAGCCGGAGAACAGGTACACGGCGGGGGTCACCGCGTAGAGCGCGAGGTAGTGATAACAGACCACCTCGAACCGCATGCTGTGGACGTAGAAGTACACCCCCACAAACACGCTGCACAGGGCGTCGGCCACGTTGTAGAGGACATTCAGCACAAGCACCAGCCGGGCCTGGCTGGAAAGCGTGAGGGATTGAGACACGAATAGGGATACTCCGCGATACTACCCGGCGGTTGAATGTGCGAACCTGACTGCCCCCGCGCGCTTCGAGATGGGGCGGGGGGCGGCGGGTCCGCGGGCGCCACAGTATAGAGGAGTTGTCGGCCCCGGTTCACGCGACGGGAAATCAATACCGGACTTCGCCCCGCGGATCCTTGCTTTCCGGGGTCGGCTGGCCTACCATGACGCGTCGCGCGGCACGGCGTGCATATCTACCGGAGAACGCTGCATGGAAACGGACCTGTCCCCTCGCAACCTTTATGACGCCTCGGGCTTCGCCATTTATCGGGCGGTGCTGGACGCCGGCCTGATAGCCGAGGCCAACGCGCACGTCGACTGGCTCCTGGCGAAACATCCCGATCTGCGCCCGGAGCACCTGCACCATACCCTGTGCCAGCACGACCCCTTCTGGATACGCCTCGTAAGCGACCCGCGCCTCCTCGATATTGCGGAGGAGTACATCGGTCCGGACATCGCGCTCTACGGCACCCACTACATCTGCAAGCCGCCCCGCGACGGCCAGGCCGTGCTCTGGCACCAGGACGGCAGCTACTGGCCGCTCGATCCGATGTCCGTGGTCACCTTGTGGCTCGCCCTGACGGAATCCACGCCGGAGAACGGGTGCATGCGGGTCATCCCCGGCACCCAGACCATGGACTTGCAGGCCCTCGCCGAGCGGAACGATGTCCCCAACGTATTGAACTCGGGCATGGACGCGGGCCTGGTGGACGAATCGGCGGCGGTCGATTGTATTCTGGGGCCCGGGGACGTGTCGGTTCACCATCCCAACGTGATTCACGGCTCCAACCCCAATACCTCGCCCAAATGGCGGCGCGCTCTGACCATCCGCTACATTCCGACCAGCACCCGGATCCTGCGCGACGAACCCGGCCCCCACCCGAGCGCCTTTCACCTGCGGGGGGACGCGCCTCCCGGTGTAAATGAGTACAATCCCCGGCCGCGGTACATCGAAGGCGCCTGTATGCCGTTCCGGGGCTGCGAGAAATGGGCCTGAACGGCAAAATTGCCTTGCGCCGGAGGCCTTGCTATCATAACCCCGGATGCGGCGTGTCCAGCAGCGGCGGCTGCGCCGATCGCCCTTCCCGAACCGCACCCTCTGGCCCAGCTGAGTTTGAACGCCCATGAACGACCCATTTACCGATCACGACACCCAGGACCCGGCGGACGCGCTCGGCGCGGACGCGACGATGTTCCTCAATCCCGCCGATCTCGGCCCGGCGCGCCAGGCGCAGGCGAAAGCCAGCCTCATCGTGCTTGCGGGATGGGAAATCGGCAAGGAAATCGAGGTCGGGGCCGCGTCCATGATCCTCGGCCGCTCGGTGGAGTGCGATACCTGCGTCAACGCCCCGTCGGTTTCGCGGCAGCATGCCCAGATCGACCTGGTCGAAGAAGGCGGCGAACGCTATTTCCGGGTGACCGACCTCGGCAGCAGCAACGGCACGCACGTCAACAACACGCGCACGCCCTCGGCCCGCCTGCAAAATGGCGACAAAGTCAAGATGGGCGACGTGCTCTTCAAGTTTGTCCTCCAGGATGAAATCGACGCGCGCTTTCACCAGCATGTGCACCGCCTGATTCATTACGATCAGTTGACCGGACTCCTCGCCATGGACGCGTTCCGGCTCCGGCTGGACGAGGCGCTCCGCGCGGCGCGGCCGGGCGTGGCGTTCTGTCTCGCGATGACCGACCTGGACGGCCTGAAAAAAGTGAACGACACACACGGGCACCTGGCGGGCCGCATGGTCGTGGGCGCGATGGGCCGGATTATCCGCGAATCCGTCCGCGCGACGGACTACGCCGGCCTGTACGGCGGCGACGAGGGCATCATCCTGTTCCCCGATACGGCCCTTGCCGAAGCGGCGGCCATCGCGGAGAAGCTTCGCGCGAGCATCGAATCCTATTCCTTTGAATACGATGGCAAGCCCATCCGCGTCACGATTAGCCAGGGGCTCGCCGAGTTTCCGGCCCACGGGCGCACGCCCGAAGCCCTGATCGCCTCCGCCGACCGCGCCCTGTACGCGGCCAAGGCGGCCGGGCGCAACTGCGTGCGCCTGGCGCCGCCCGCCGAGGGCTGACGCGGTGTCTGGCGACGCCCGTCCTCCCCTTGTTACGCTGACCACGGACTTCGGCACCCGCGACCCGTGGGTCGCGGCCATGAAGGGCGTGATCCACCGCATCAATCCGGCGGCGCGTATCGAGGACCTCACCCACGGCATCGGCGCGCAGAATGTCCTGGAAGGGGCGCTGTTCCTGGCGGGCGCCGTCCCGTACTTTCCCGAGGGCGTTATCCATGTCGTGGTCGTGGATCCGGGCGTTGGTTCCGACCGCAAGCCGCTGATCGCCGAATGCGCCGGACAGACGCTGGTGCTGCCCGATAATGGACTGCTCACGCTGCTTGACCGGCGGAGCACGGTTACGCGCGCGCACGTCATTGAGAATCCCGCGTTCACGCTGCGCGATCCGAGTGCGACCTTCCATGGGCGCGATATCTTTGCCCCCGCCGCGGCCCACGCTTCGCTTGGCCGCCCGCTGGAGGAATTCGGCCCGGAAGCGGGCGATCCGCGGCGCATTGACATCCCCGAACCGCACACGGACGCGGAGGGCCAGATCCACGGCGTGATCATCCATCTGGACCGCTTCGGAAACTGCATCACGAACATCGGCCGCGACATGGCGCCGGAGGAGTCGGACTACCGCGTGCAGGTCGCCGCGAAAACGCTACCGCGCATTCACCGTACCTACGGCGATGTGCCGCCGGGCGCGCTGGTTGCGCTCTTTGGCAGCTCGGGTTATCTGGAGATCGCGGTGTCGATGGAGAGCGCGGCGCGCGCGCTGCAACTGCGGCCCGGCGCGCCGGTGACGCTGTACCGTCCCTGACGCGGGGGCGCAGAACCACGGGAGGCTGACATGCGGGTTATCATCACGGGCGCAAGCAAGGGCATTGGCCGGGGAATCGCCACCCGGCTCGCGGAGGCGGGCCATCAACTCGGCCTGCTGGCGAGGTCCGCGCCGGAGCTGAACTGCCTGCGGGAGGAACTGCCGGCGCACGGCGGCCCCCATGCCGTGGCGCCCTGCGATATTCGCGATCATGCCGCGACGGCCGCCGCCATGGACGCGCTCCTGGCGGAATTGGGCGGCGTGGACGCGCTCATCAACAACGCCGGCCTCGTGATACGCAAGAGCTGCTTTGAACTGAGCCTCGACGAATGGAACGCGCTGGTCGAGACGAACGTCAACGGCCTCTTTTACGCCACCCGGGCCGTACTGGGCCCCATGCGCGAGCAGGGCTTCGGCCACCTCATCAACATCTCCTCCATCTCCGGGAAGTTTCCCCTGGCGGGCGGCAGCGCCTATGCGGCGACCAAGTACGCCTGCACCGGCTTCTCGCAGTCCCTGTTTCAGGAGGTGCGCGACTACGGCATCAAGGTCACCACGATTTTTCCGGGGTCCGTAGATTCCGCCTCGCACCGGCACGACCCCGGAGCCGATCACGGTTGGAAAGTCACGCCGGAGGAAGTCGGACAGGCCTGCCTGGACGTCTTGAACACGCGCCAGGGCAACTGCGTCAGCGAGGTGGAGATCCGTCCCCTCGCGCGGCCGCCGAGGACCTGAGCCGATGGCCTGGGACGCCGGATTGCTCCGTCTGGGGACGTGCAGCTGGACCGCGAAGGGCTGGGAGGAGGCCTTCTACCCGCCGGGCGTGAAGGCGGCGGACTATATCGCGCACTATGCGGAGCGATTTTCGACGGTGGAGATCGACGCGAGCTTCTACGGCGTGCCGCGCGACACGACCCTGATGAAATGGCAAGACGCGACCCCGCCGGGTTTCCTCTTCGCCGCCAAGGCCCCGAAGGAAATCACGCACGATCGCTTTCTCGTGGGGTGCGAGCCCGCACTGAAGCATTTTCTCACCGCCATGGAAATCCTGGGGGACAAGTGCGGGCCGCTGCTCTTCCAGTTTCCGTACTTCGCCCAGCGGACCGGCGTGGATATCAACCTGTTTCTTGAAAAGCTGGCGCTATTCCTGCCGTTGCTGCCGGAAAGCGGCTTTCAGTTCGCGGTCGAAGTGCGCAACAAGGCCTGGATCAGCGCGCCGCTGCTCGATCTCCTCGGGACGCACAACATTGCGCTCGCGCTGATTGACCACCCCTGGATGAGCCGTCCGAACATGTTGTTCCGACAGATTGATCTGCACACCGCGCCGTTCCTCTACATCCGCTGGCTCGGGGACCGCTACGCGATCGAAAAAAAGACCAAGGTGTGGAAGGAAGTCGTTGTAAACCGCGACGAAGGCACGGGCGAGTGGATCCCCCCGATCCAGGCCGCCCTGGAGCGGCAATTGCGCGTCTACGGCTACGTCAACAACCACTACGGCGGCTACGCGCCCCACGATGTCGCCGTGCTCGAATCGGCCCTCGAACCCCACCTGCCCCGGCGCGTTTGATCCCTTTCACAAACATCGCCGGATCGCATCGGAGCCCCGCCGTGCGCTACCATGGCGGCCCCCTGCAACCAAAGGAAGTTACACCCTTGCACAACGGACTCTTTGTCACCGGCACGTCCACGGATGTCGGCAAGACCCTCGTCACCGCCGGTATCTTGCGCGCGCTGCGGCGCCGCGGGCTCGATATCGTCACCATGAAACCTGTGCAGACGGGCGGCCTGCCCGGGCCGGATGGCCTCCTGGCGCCCGACCTGGAAGCGCACCTGAAGGCGGCGGGCATGGCAATCACGCCCGAGCAGCGCGCCCTCATGAGCCCGTATGTCTACGAGCTGGCCTGCTCGCCCCACCTCGCCGGGCGCATGGCCGGGGCCTATCCCAGCATCGAGCACTGCTGCGCCTGCGCGCGCCAGCTCGGGGAAACGCACCAGGGCGTGCTTATCGAGGGCGCGGGCGGCCTGCTCGTGCCGCTGGATGAGGACGAAACGCTGCTCAGCCTCATCATCCAGTTGCAGGTTCCCGTGCTGATCGTGGCCCATATCGGCCTGGGCACGGTAAATCACTGCCTGCTGACAATCGACGCGCTTCGCGAGGCGGAAGTGCCGATTGCCGGCGTGGTTTTCAACGCGGCCGCCCCCGTCGCCGGCGAGGACTTCATCGCGCGGGACAACCCGGATACCGTCGCCCGATTTGGCGGCGTCGAGGTGTTGGGGAACATCCCGTGGCTGGGCGACCTGGAGGCGGATGGGGCCTGGGAGCGTTTCGAAGAGGGGCTGTCCGGCCTCCATATCATCGAACATTATTTCCAAGGGTGAGGGCCGTATGCGAGCGGAGGCCGCGCGTTTGATTGCGATCACGCTTCGGACTTGATAGGCTTGCGGCTGGAGGCGCGCGCCGGATCCGGCGCGGGCATGGGCGCGGAGCATTGCGCGATCACCGCGCCGCCCGGGAAAACAAGGAGACAGCCGATGCTTCGGCGGCTTTATGTCCACAATTTTCGAACGCTGGTGAATTTCAGCATCGAGTTTCAGGAGATGAACCTGTTTCTGGGGGGGAACGGTTCGGGCAAGAGCTCGGTCTTCGATGTGTTGTATAAGCTTCGAAACTTCCTGTCGGAGAGCAATCCGCGCGCCGATGAGGTCTTCCAATTCGAAGATATCACCCGATGGGATGGGGGTCAGCGCCACCAGCAATTTGAACTCACGCTCGAAGATGCCGCCGAAACGTATCAATACATGTTGCGTGTTGAGTATTCACCGCGAGAGAAGAAATGCCGGGTTGCCGCGGAGCAGCTTCTTCACCAGGGAAAATCGCTTTACAAATTTGCAACAGACGCCGAGGATCAGGCGCGCGCAAGGGTGTATCAGGACGATTACACTCCCGGAGGCGAGTTCCTGTTCGACAGGGCCCGCTCGGGGGTTGCCGCATTGCAGGAGCGCCCCGGCAGTTCGAAGCCGATGCGGTTTCGCGCATGCCTTCAGTCCCTTTTTGTCGTGAAGCTCGACATTTCCGCGGTATCCGCCGAAGCGCAGGGCGAAGATGAGATGCCGGTCCAGAACATGGCCAATTTTGCCGCCTGGTATCGCCACCTTTCACAGACCCGGCAAAGCCAGATCTTTGAGTTCACCGAGGGGCTGCGGGGGATTCTTCCGGGCTTCGACTCCATGAATCTCGTGTCAGCGGGCGAGTCGAAGCTGCTCAACGTCGAATTTCGCCGGGAAAATGGCGGCTCCGATTCGTACCGTTTCAGCGAGCTGTCGGACGGGCAGCGTACGCTCATTCTTCTGTACGCGCTCCTGTATTGCCTGCCGCGCCAGGGCGCTGTGCTCTGCCTGGATGAACCCGAGAATTTCCTCGCGCTTCCCGAGATTCAGTTCTGGCTGGATTCCCTGGAGAGCCGGGTTCTGGACGGAAGCATGCAGGCCGTTTTGATTTCGCACCACCCGCGCCTCATAAATCTCCTTGCCGGAGACGCCGGCCAATGGTTTTATCGCGAAGGCGCCGCGTCTCCGACGCGCATCGCGCCGGTAACGCTCGACAACAACGGCGGCCTTCCCGCGAGCAAGCTGGTGGAACTCGGGTGGCTGGTGAATGAGTAGGCGCCGCCCGCAGATCATGATCCTCTGCGAGGACAAGGCGCATCTGCACTTCCTTAAGGGGTACTGTGCGCATGCGGGTTGGCGGGAACGCCAGATCATCTCGAAGGAGGCGTGTCCCCCGGCCGCACAATCGGCCGAGCAATGGGTTCGCCAGCGATACGGCGAAACGATGCGGACGCTCCGGAGCAGGCACGGCCAGGGACGAAACGTAGTCTTGCTTGTCATGATCGATGGCGATCGCCACGACCCAAACGAGCGGAAGCGCCAGTTGGATCAGGAGTTTCTCCGTTCTCCCGGCGATCCCGTGGCAGTTTTTGTGCCGAAAAGAAACATTCAGACGTGGTTTGCCTATCTGGACGGGCAATATGCCGACGAGGACACGGATTACAAACACCGTTACGATAAGCGCGCGCCGCATGGCCAGTTTGGCAAGCGCCTGTTTGACCGCTGCGCATCGGGGGAAACGGAACCGCTGCCGCCATCCCTGCGGGACGCATGCGCTGAGTGGAGCCGGTTGCCGATATCGTAGGCGGGAACACGGAGCGGCGCAATGCCTTTTCCTGGCCGGGGGGCCGATTCAGGCGGGGAATCATAAACGTTTTGTAACACATTGGCTATCTGAAGTTGAGTAGCTGTTGAACCACGAATGGACACAGGGTAGCCTCAGGCGGCAACCGAATAAACTTGAACCGCGAATGACCACGAAAGAACGCGAATTATTTGGAGCTTCAAGGCGCGTCGATATTGACTGTAGTGGACTCGGGATTCCCGCTCTTCCGGCCCGAAGGGCCAATGCAGCTTCGAGCCCTGGGCAACGCCCAGGGAAAAGCGTGGTGCAGTTTTTATTCGCCCTGAAAGGGCAGCGCAGTTCAGCGTACGAGCAAGAACTCCGCCGCCCTTTCTGGGCTTACAGGAATTTATTCGGTTAACCCCGGGCGTTGCCCGGGGCTCGAAGCTGCCGTGCCCCTTTGGGGCGTCTTCTCAAGACTTCGCCGGTAGATGGGGCCGAATTTCGAAACCGCGTTTCGGCCACGTAACCTGATTTGTAACACTTTAGCGGAGTGAAGTTGGCTTGATTTCTCGACGACACAAACCAGCGCCACAACGGAAGTGCGGACCAATGGGAGCGCGGGCGGCCCGCCCGCATCGCGCCGAAGGCGCGAATCGGATACACGGCTGTGATCCGGGTCCAGTCGTCTCCCCGCTCAAAGGCGCCGATACTGCAAACACGCCATGCACCTCCGGTGCATTGCAGGCGGGGACGCCTGCGCTCCCAGCCTGGCGCGCTCTCGTCGTAGTATCTCGGCATGACAAGAATGAATTGGGGCTGCTTCGTATGGCTAACGTGCTACCCTGATTTGAAAGAATGGATTGCCGCGTGACTTTCCAGTAAACTTGCCAAAACAACAACAAAATGACGGACAGTAGTACGAATAAAAAACCGATATTCAGTACATGAATCCGGCCTTTTCCCGGGCCCACAGCCAGGCATCCAAGCAACAAGAGAGCTGATTGGGCGGACCTATGATCACTGGGTGCAGTTCTGATAGTACCGCGCCCAGACAATGGGGAAGTGAGAATAGTCTCGATTTCTTGCACTTCTCCGGAAACCCGCTATGATACGGGCTTTCAGCCCTGGCCAAAATCGCTGTCACTCTTCCTGGGCCTGCGGCCCAGGCTGATATGATCGGGCGCCTTCGGCGCTGGTAACACTTTAGCGGAATGACGTTAGCTTGATTTCTCGACGACACAAATCCGCGCCGCAACGGAGGTGCGGACCAATGGGAGCGCGGGCGGCCCGCCCGCATCGCGCCGCAGGCGCGAATCGGATAAGCGGCGCCAGTCCGGGTCCAATCGTCTCTCCGATGAGACGTTCCGATACTGCAGACACGCCATGCACCTCCGGTGCATTGCAGGCGGGGCCGCCTGCGCTCCCAGCCTTGCGCACTCTCGTCGTAATATCGCGGCATGACAAAAAAGATCTGGCGCTATTTCGTACGGCCAAAGTGTTACCGGCGCTGAAGAAACGATATTCAGGGCCGAAGGCCTGTTTCAAACCAGCCTGGGCTATCGGCCCAGGCAAAGGGATCCAATAAGCGATGAGGGCTGAAGGCCCGCTTCATAGCGCGCGAAATTCATCGGTAATATCAGAACTGTACCCTTATCATTCCAGACCTGCCGCGTCTTCGAACCCGGTCAATAGTCTCTCTTATTCGTGTGAATTTGTGTTCATTCGTGGTTGAAAATCTTCTGTACATAAAGCGGTTAAGCTGTTACAGAATTGCTGGTAGTGTTAATGTTAAACCATTGGAGTATTGAATGAATCTCGCGGCATTGCGGCAAGTGGACAACAGGCATTTATGGCATCCCTACACCGACGCGGTCACCTTCGAGCAGGAGCCCTACACCTGCATTGAACGGGCCGAGGGCGTGTATCTCTATACGGCGGACGGGCGCAAACTCTATGACGGCATCGCGTCGTGGTGGGCGGTGAGCTTCGGCCACAGCCACCCGAAGATCATCTCGGCGGTGCGGGAGCAGGCGGGCGTCCTGCAGCACTGCATTCTCGGCAACATGTCCCATCCGAAGGCGGTGGAGCTCGCGCAACGGCTCGCCTACATAACCCCCGGCGATCTGAACTACAGCTATTTCGCCTGCGACGGATCGAGCGCCACCGAGGCCGCGCTGAAGATGGCGGTGCAGTACTGGGCCTTCAACGGCAGGCCGGAAAAGACCCAGTTTGTCGGGCTGGAGGAGGGCTACCACGGCGACACGCTCGGGGCCATCGGCGCGGGGTATGTGTCGTGGTTTCACGAGCCCTACGCCGCCCTGGTGAAGCCCGCCCTGCGGGCGCCCTCGCCCTTCGCCCCGTGCAACAGTGGCGAACCCGAAGAGGAGGCCGCCGCGGATCGGGCGTTCGACGAGATGGAGCGCATCGTCCGCGAGAATCAGGATACCATCGCCGCCGTGATCGTGGAGCCGTTGTGCCAGGGCGCGGCGGGCATCCACATCTATCCGAAGTCCTATCTCCAACGGCTCCGCGTGTTGTGCGATGCGTGCGACGTCCTGTTGATCGCCGACGAGATCGCCGTGGGCTTCGCGCGGACCGGATCCATGTTCGCGTGCGAGGAGGCCGGAATTGTCCCGGATATCATGTGCCTGGGCAAGGCGTTGACGGCCGGCTACCTTCCGATGAGCGTGGCGGTGGCGTCGGACCGGGTTTTCGGGGCCTTCCGCCGGCCCGACGCGGCGGCGCGCATCTTCTTCGACGGGCACACGTATTGCGGCAATCCAATCACCTCGGCCGCCGCGCTGGCGACGCTGGACCTCATGGAAGAGCTCGGCGTGCCGGCGTCCTGCGCACCCCGCTACGCGCAGCTGGCGGAGGGCATGCGCCGGATCGGGGCCCTGCCGGGCGTCCGCTTTCAGAAGAGCCTCGGCCTGATCGGGATGTGTGAAATGGCCGCTGCTCCCCTGGCGCGCCGGGCCAGTCTCAAGGCGAACGAGCTGGGGCTCTTCATCCGCCCGCTGGGCGCCTCGCTTTATCTCTGGCCGCCGCTCACCAGCACGGAAGCGGAGCTGGGCGCGATGATCGAACTGCTGGAACAGGCCATACGCGCCGCGTAGCCGATACGGGGCGCCAGCGCTCCGAATCGTGCTATCCTAGAGCCTGCCCCATTTTCGCCGATTTGTTCAAGTGGCCCGGGGCTGGGTTCGGACCGACCTGGCCGGGCGGCGCACGCGGGTGGTTTTTCGGCCACTTTTGGGCGGGGTGCGGCGCATTTGTTGTTGCATAGACAGATCAATCCCTTGAGGGTTATGCACATGTTCGGAATTTGTCCGTTCAGGCGGCCAGGGCGAGGCCGTCCGGGCGCCGGGGGAGGCGCGCCAGGACCCAGAGGTTGTGCGCGAGGATGGCCCAGGCGCAGAGGCGCTCTTTGTTGGCGTGTCCCCATTTGCGGGCGGGGCTGCCTGTGAAGTTGCGCGTGAGGATGGCTATGCGCCCTTCGGTTTGGGCGCGCCGTGTCTGGTGTTCGCGGAAGTCGTCCTCGTTGAGGCGCTCCCCGAGCGCTTGCGGGTCCCTGGGACAGATGTAGTTGGCTGTATTGGCGTATTCCAGCGCCGCCCCGTTGGCCTTGCTGTCAAAGCCGCGGTCGGCCGTGAATTTGCCCAGGGCGATCCCGCAGTCCTTTTCCATGCGCTCGAGGTGCTCGGGGACCATCTTGCTGTCGGCGGGGGCTTGCTCCTTGTACAGGCGCCAGTCGACGATGAGCCCGTCCGCCTGTTCGGCAAGGAACAGGGTGTTGCCGAATTCGACCTCGGAGCCGGTCTTGCCGCGGACAATAACGTGCATGTCGGGCTCGTAGAGGCTCAGGGTCTTGTCCTTGTTGGCTACGCGCCGCTCTCCGATGATCCGCTCGTGGGCCTGGTGAACGATGGCGTCCACCTGGCCGAGAACAGCCGTGAACTTATCCTCGAGCATCCGCAGCGTTATCAGGCCAAGGCCCCGGGAAGCGCCCTGTTTGCGGAGCTTTTCAAGGTGCCCCTGCGCCAGGCCCTCCACCGTGCGCATCAGTTTCTTCATCCGACGGAAAACGCGCTTTCTCACCTTCCGGGAATCCTTCGCCCGGCGGGCGTGGGTCATTTCGATGCACAGCTTGTTCATGGCGCGCAGATAGGCCTTGGGCTTCTGGGGCATGCGGTTGCGGATGCCGCGCTTGCGCACCTGCTCGATCGCCAGCACCAGCGTACGCGTCGCGTCACGCAGCAGAAGCCAGTCCACCGGATGGTGCACCCGGGCCTTGAAGGCCGTGCAGTCGGCATAAACCGCGCCCAGCTCCACCGGCTTTTTCAGGGCCAGGCCGGACGACTCGGGCGCGCCGGACGACTCGGGCGCGCCGGCCGCAAGGGCCGCCACGCCGTTGAGGTGGCAGATCAGCCGCCGGACGGTGTCGGCGGGAACCAGTTTCTCATAGCGCTCCAGCGTGGAGGACGAGGGCGACTCAATTACGTCGACTTTTATCAGCCCGCAAAACTTTTGATACAAGTAATTCGTGCCCAATTCGCGGGCCGCCCTGCCATACGGCAGCTGGAACAGCATCCGCAACAACGTGCACCGGAGGGCGCGGACGAGACGGCCAACCTTCCTGGGCGTATTGCGCCGGGCCTCGGGAAACTTGAGTACGTACTCCGTCTCAAGGCCGCTCTGGTGCAGCAGTTCGTCCACGCGGTCGAGCAGCGCACGAAGCTCCCTCACATCCTTGTTGCCCGCGACGGGGGGAAGCAGTGGAAAAAGTTCCTTCTGAAACGGTAGCATGTGCGCGTGTCCTTGATTGGGGTCAAAAGCCACCATGGCTCTTGTGTGCAACCCAATTATAGGGCACATTTTTTGTTATTTATAGAAAAATATTTTCGCTATAACGGCGCCACTACAGACTAACTATTGAAGCTGACAGAAGAGATGGTGATGGTGGGGCAGGCTCTATCCTATGGGCCGCCCCAACGCATTTATCTCGCATCAGGAGTTTATACATCATATGAGCCGCACCGATTCCCCGTTCGGCGCGATCCGCCACGACTGGACGGACGCCGAGTTGCTTTCGATTCACAATCTCCCGCTTACCGAGCTGGTCTTCCAGGCCCAGGCGGTGCACCGGCAATACCACGCGCCGAACAAGGTGCAGCAGTGCACGCTGCTGAGCATCAAGACGGGCGCCTGCCCGGAAGACTGCGCCTATTGCCCGCAGAGCGCGCACCACAACACGGAACTGGAGAAGGAGGCGCTGATCGACGTGGATGCGGCGCTGGCGGCGGCGCGCGAGGCGAAGGCGAACGGTTCGACGCGTTTCTGCATGGGCGCGGCCTGGCGTGAAGTGCGCGAGGGCAAACAGTTCGATCAGGTGCTGGATATGGTCCGCGGGGTGAAGGCGTTGGGCCTCGAAGCCTGCTGCACCCTGGGCATGCTCACCGAGGACCAGGCCCGCCGTCTGGCGGAAGCGGGGCTGGACGCCTACAACCACAACCTCGACACCGGCCCCGACTACTACAACGAGATCATCACCACGCGCACCTATGAGGACCGCCTCCGCACAATCCAGCATGTGCGGAAGGCGGGGGTTACCGTGTGCTGCGGCGGGATCGTGGGCATGGGCGAGCGCATCGAGGATCGCATTGCGATGCTCGCGGTGCTGGCGGGACACGACCCGCATCCGGAGAGCGTCCCGATCAATGCACTGGTGGCGGTGGAGGGCACGCCGCTTGAGGATCAGCCGCCGGTCGATCCGCTCGAAATGGTGCGCATGATCGCGACCGCGCGCATTGCGATGCCGGCCAGCATGGTTCGCCTCAGCGCGGGGCGGACGGCCATGACCGACGAGACGCAGGCGCTCTGTTTCCTGGCGGGCGCCAATTCCGTCTTCGCGGGCGAAAAACTGCTGACGACGCCGAATCCCGGGGAAGACCGGGACAAGGCCCTGTTCGCGAAGCTGGGTCTTGAGCCCCTGGAAATCGCTGGCGCCTGAGCCACCTGAATGCGCCGCCGCGCAGCGCGCTCAGCCGAGGCCGTAGTGGCTATTCTCCTTCACGACCTGGCCGTCGTCCACGATGGGGAAGCGGCCGGGATAGCGGATGAACTCGACGTGCCCGTCCATGTAGAGCACGTTGCAGCC
The DNA here is from genome assembly GCA_019637335.1 of Candidatus Hydrogenedentota bacterium. Lineage (NCBI taxonomy): Bacteria > Pseudomonadati > Candidatus Hydrogenedentota > Candidatus Hydrogenedentota bacterium. Next base: position 95,138 of record JAHBVV010000026.1, read on the forward strand.
GCCCGGGAGGTGATTGAAGGTCACGGTTCCGGCTTCGTTGTCCGAGAATTCGCTGCTGCCGAAGGTGTCCCAGAACACCGGCAACTCGGATTGCGCCCGCGCGCCCGCGGCCGGATTGTTGATGTCGGTGACGAGGAAGCGCTCGATTCCATCCCTCAGGCGCAGGACGCGATCGCCGCCCGAGGTTCCGGTGGCGGCGGGAGGCCCGGGCACCCACACGGGCCACGGCCCCGCATCCAGCGCAAGATCTTTCGAGTAATCCTTCACGTGGACCTGGCCCAGGTTCAGGATCGTAGCGGAACCCACGATTGCGTTGACGGTCGACGCGCCCCAGAAGCCGTAAAACTCCGGGATAGAGGAGGTCACGTAGCCCTTGTACACGTACGAGCGGCCCAACTCGGCGGTCTGGTAGTAGTCCAGCGATTCGGCGTCTTCCGCGGCGCGGGCGGCCTCCTGCCACGAGCGAAAATCCCCGCCATCGTCCGGCACGCGCGCCAGCACGCTCAACCAGCCGGGATCCCCGCCGCTGTCCGAGGGGCATGCCGCGACATTCAAATCGGTGAGATACTCCGGGTAGATGGACGAGGCTTGCGGCGCGCTCCAGAGCGGGCTGGATCGCGTGTCGGGGCGCACGCTGCCCCAGGGGGAGAGGGGCGGGAAGAAACCGTTTGATTCCGACGCGTACATCGCGCACGCCAGCCCGAGCTGCTTGAGATTGTTCTGGCAATTGGCCCGGCGGGCGGCTTCGCGGGCGCGGGCTAGCGCCGGAAGCAATACGGCGGCGATGATGCCGATCACGGCGATGACCACCAGCAACTCGACGAGTGTGAATCCCTTTCTGGACATGAAAAACTGGCCTGTCTCTTCACGCAATGAGCATTGCCGCGCGCCGGATGCGCGCGATTGGCTCCATTATGTGGGCCGATCCCGCGCCGGTTCAACCCGAAGGCTAAAAGCCGATTTGAAATCGCGTCTGGAGGATATCGAGCTCTTCGTCCCGGATTCCGCGTTCGATGTCCGACCGGACCCAGTTCAACATGACCCGCGTGTCGGGGTTGAGGTACCAGTTCAGCCCCAGCGTGAGGTTTGAGGCCTCGCCGCCGCGAATGGCTGTGTCGCCGTACCAAACCCGGGACCACAAGTCGGTTCGGCTCGCATTGAGGTCCAGGTGCGAATAACGCAGCGCCAGTTCGAAGGCGCCCCAGCCGCGATTCTGCCCGTGGAGGCGGAAGTTGCGGTGTGGAGTGATTCCGCCCAGGACGCCGGCGCCGTGTTTGTAGGCGCGGTGCTCGCCGGTCAGCAGGTAACTGGCCTGGAGGTAGTACCCGTCAACGTTTCCATCGCCGGGGCGGTTGGCGTCGATGTCGCTCCAGAGGTATTCGCCCTGCAGCGAGAGCGGGCCGTACACCAGGGCGGCTTCGAGCGCGGTCGCCCGCACGCGATCCGCGTTGAATTCGCCCGTGTCGAGCAGGTCGTCCGCGCCGCCGGATTCCGGGGCCTGAGCAAGCTGGAGCAGCCCTTCCGGGTTCCGGTGGGTGTAGGCGGCGCCCAGATGAATCAGGCGCCGCCCGTCCGCCGCGTACCAGGGCAGTCCGGTGACGCGGACCGTGCCGCTGTAGCCGCCGTCGCTCGCGTCGAAGCCGAAGTCGTCGGTTGCGCGGAATATGCCCGCCGCGCCGGTCAGGCGGGCTTTTCCGGGCTCGCCGAGCCAGGCCCCGTGCAGCATGACGCCGGCATTGCGGGAGGGCGCCAGGACATTGGGCAGGGCGCGCTCCATGAAGGTGATGTCGTTGGAGCTTTCCAGCTCGTTGAGGGAGAAGGGCTCCCTGAAGTGGCCGGCGCGCAGATTCTGAACCAGCGGCAGGTGGTTCAACTCCAGAAAGACGTCCTTGAAGCTGGCGTCGCCGTCCTCGAAGTCCAAATCGAACTCAAAGGACAGGTTCTCGTACAGGGTTCCGGAGATATCGATACGCGCGCGCCGGAAATCCGTGCCGTCTTCCTGATCCGGCAGGGCAAAGCGGCCGTGCCGGTGATCGAACCAGTACCAGTCGTGGTGAAGGCGCCCGCCGATGCTCAACTCGAACTGGCCGTCGCGGGATTCGAAGTTGAGCCCGCTGTCCCAGTACACCCGGAGATCGTTGGGGGCTGCGGGCTCCGGCGCGGGCGCCGTGGTCGGTTGCGATTTCGCGGGGGTATCGGTCGGTGTTTCGGGGGGCGCCGTGGGGGCCGCTTCGAGACGCTCCACGGTTTCTTCCAGCGCGGTCACCCGCTCCTTCAGCGCTTCGATAAGGTCGAGCATTTCCTTTTCGCGCGGGGTTAATTCCTGCGCACCCGCTGCGGGGAGGAGAATAAACAGGGCGAGGGCCCAGAAACGAACAGTGGGATGACGCACAACGATTCCTTCGTACTACGGGGGGCTGTTTCCGGCCCGAGCGCGCGGGTGGCGACCGCCGCGAAACGCGCGACAAGAACCCATTGCCGGTGGTAACGGGCCTGTTTCGGGGTGCACCGCCAGCGCGACCTGGTCGGGGTGGCGCACTGCCGTTGCGGCTACCGGGCAATGTTAGGGAAAGATTAGGACACAAGCGCGGGATTGGAGTCAAATTCCGGCCCGCGCCCGCTGATCGCGCGGGCCGAAGCCGGATTCCGGGTGCGTATAATAGTCACAACCTATTGTTTGCACTATGTTTATGGGTATTTGGCAGGCCTGCGTCCTCTCCAGGGGTGGTGGGTTCGTTGAGGGGCGAATAGCCCGCGCCGCCCTTGCGCGTTTTGCTCACCATTTGCTAACAAGTCTTATGCGCAATGGCGGCAATTCGTCCAGGCCCGCCACGCGGTCGGTCAGCGGACCGGCACGCGCATGGTGAAGGTGCTACCGCGGCCCAGTGCGCTTGCGACGGTGACGTTGCCCCGGTGTGCCTGCGCGATGTGCTTTACGATGGAGAGGCCGAGGCCCGTGCCGCCGAGTTCGCGGCTTCGCGCGCGATCGACGCGGTAGAACCGTTCGAAGATGCGCTCCAGCTCGTTGGCGGGAATGCCGGCGCCCTCGTCCACGACCTCGAGCACGAGCGCGGTGTTTTCGGGGAATGCGCGCACGATGACGGTTTGTCCCTCGTCGCTGTATTTAACCGCGTTGTTGATGAGGTTCACGAGGCCCTGCTCCAGGAGGGGCGGATTGACGGGGGCCGCGAGATCGTCGGGGCATTCGATCTGGATGCGGATCCCGCGCAGCTCGGCCTGGTGCTGGCAGAGCTCCGCGGCGGCCTCCACGATCGGCAGGACGGGCGCGCTCTCGGTTTGCAGGGCCGAGGCGTTCGGGGTCTGTTCCAGGCGCGAGAGCGAAAGCAGGTCTTCGATGATGGCGTCGAGCCGGTTGGCCTGTTTTTCGATGATCTGGAGGAAGTGGCGGGTATTCTGGGGGCTGGGGTCGGATTCGTCGAGCAGGGTTTCCACGAAGCCCTTGATCGAGGTGATGGGGGTTTTCAGCTCGTGGGACACATTGGCGACGAAGTCCTGCCGCATTTCCTCCAGGCGGCGCAACCGGGTGATGTCATGCAGCACGATGACGGCGCCCATCGCCGCGCCCGAGCCGTCGCGCAGCACGGTTCCCTGGGCTTTCAGCAGGATCGCATCCTGGTGCTCGACGGTCAATTCGGTTTCCAGCAGGCCATCGCTTTGCAGGGCGTCGTGCGCGAATCGCTGGAGCGCGCGGTTGCCGATCGCCTCGAGAATGGGGCGTCCCTTCACCGCGCTCGGCTGTACGCCGAGGAGGGCGATCGCGGCCTGGTTGATGCTGATAATGCGGAGCTCCGTGTCGACCGCGAGCACGCTCTCGATCATGCTGGAAAATACCGCCTCCATTTCATTGCGCTGCTTCTCCACCGCTTCGATGCGATCCGCGAGCTGGGCCGCCATATCGTTCATGGCTTCGGCGAGGCCGGCGAATTCCTCGGTATCGGGCACGGCGAGCGGGCGCGCGAGATCGCCGCGCGCGAATCGGTCCGCGCCGGCTTTCACTTCGGCGAGCGGCCGCATGATGCGCCGGGAAACGATCCAGCTGAGCAGGGCGGCGAAAAGCGACACGCCGACGATGGCCAGGCCCAGGCGGCGGTGGATGGCGTCCAGCGTTTCCTCGATGGCGGTAAGGGGTAGCGCAACCCGGTACACGCGCGAGCCCGGTTCGTTTCTTTCCGGAAGCGCAACATACATCATGCGCGTTGCGATGGTGTCGCTGTGGCGTATTGCGCGCCCCAGGCGGCCTTCGAGCGCGGCGGCGACTTCCGGGCGGCTGGCGTGGTTGTCCATCCGCGCCGGGGGCTCGTCGGAGTCGACAACGACCGTGCCGTCGGGCTCGATAATCGTGATTCGCGCATCGCTGTCGAGGCCCAGGGCTTCGGAGCGTTCCTGAAGTAGCGCGGGGCTGTCGTGAAGTTCCGGGTGAGCCGCCAGGGCGCGGAGCATGCGGGCGCGTCCGGCGAGATCGGCTTCGGTCTGGCGCAGCAGCGCGTCTTCCACCTCACGGCTGGCGACGTACCAGACGAGGCCGAGCGTGAGGAGAACAACGGCCAGGAAGGGCGGAAAAATGTGCCAGATGAATCGGGTGCGCGCCATGAAAAGGGGATTGCTCTATTTGTGCACGCCGGGCGTGCGTTTTGGCCGGAATGGGATCGCCGGCCGGGCCGGGGTCAGGGCGACGCGAAGCGGTACCCGACGCCGCGAACGGTTTCGATGTGCTTCCCAGCCGTGCCCAGTTTTTTTCGCAGGCCGACGATCTGCACGTCCACGCTGCGCTCCGTGACGGCGTAGTCATCCCCGTGGACGGCATCGACGATCTGGTAGCGGGTGAACACCCAGCCGGGCCGGCGCGCGAGGTAGTGGAGCACTTGAAACTCCGTGCGGGTCAGGTTCACCACCTCCCCGTCGACCAGCACTTCGTGCCGGCCCGGGTGGATGGCGATGTTGTGAATCTGCACGCTCTCGTCGTCGCCGGGGATATCGAGGGACTGGCGCCGGAGCACGGCGCGCAGCCGTGCGAGCAGGACGCGCGGGCTGAAGGGCTTGGTGATGTAGTCGTCGGCGCCGAGTTCGAGCCCAGCGACGACGTCGGCTTCCTCGCCCTTTGCGGTGAGAATGATGACGGGAAGGGTCTTGTGGTCATTGCTTCCGCGTACGCGGCGGCAGACTTCGAGACCATCGATTTTTGGGAGCATGAGGTCGAGCAGGACCAGATCGGGGCTGGACTTCCGGATGATATCCAGGGCCGCCTCGCCGGTGGTCGCCTCGAGCACGTGGTAGCCTTCCCGGTTGAGGTTGTAGCGGAGCAATTCGAGGATATCGGCTTCGTCTTCGACTATCAGTATGGTTTCGTTCGCCATGGTGCGCCTTTGTCTAATGTGGCCCGGACCGGGCGCGTCATTATGGCATAGTTATGTTAAGGGCGCGTTAGTCCCGCGCGGCCCCGAAATAGCGGCGCCACTGGATGGTGAAGGCGTGGCCCCCGAAGTCGAAGGCGCGGTCCCAGAAGTGGTTGTACCCGGCATTGAAGGCCAGCGTGGTGTCGCGGGACAGGGGGATATCGACGCCGGCCACCGCCGTCAGGCTGGGGAGGGTCCAGGCGTCGTCGAAATGGAGATTGACAAAGTTTGGGAAGGGGTGGATGCCCAGTTTTACCTTCGCTTCGTAGGTCGCGTGGGTCCAGGTGAGGCGGGTGCCGAGAAAGGGGCGCGCGTGCGCGAGGCGGGATCGAAATCCCGTGTATTCCTGCCGCGGCGGCATGCCCCACGGGAAGTAGTCCACCCCGATTCCGGCGAACAGGCCGCTCCGCTTGATCTCGAAGTCGGTGTGGAGCGGCAGCAGAATGAGGCTGGGGCGGTCTTTGAGGGTGCGCACTTTTCCGGCGGTATAGCCCGCTTCGAAAAAGACGGACCAGTGGTCGTTCAAATTGACGCCCAGGCCCACGTGGGGCGGCCAGAGCAGGTGGTCGTCGCGCAGGTCGCTGATGGTGCGCACGCCCGGGTGGCCCGGCGAGAGGCCCCGCAGAACCGGTTCGAGGAGGTTGTCCACCAGGTCTTCTGATTCCAGGCGCGGGTAGACGTTGACCATGGCGACGAAGTAGTACCAATTTCGGGTTCGGGGATCGGATGGGTCGTCTGGTGGGGCGGGTGGGATTGTTGCTTGCATGTCGGGATCGAGGGCTTGTGATGAGGCGGGAGCCATCCACAGGAGGACGCCGAGCGCCAGCGCGCACAAGAGGCGCGATGACCGGGTGTGGCGGCGGGCGCGTATGTTGGGCGTGGGGTGGCGGCTCATGGCGAGAGTATAGCGGGGATTGGGCGGAATGTCGATGGGCGGTGTTTTGCGCGGGGCGGGTTGGGTTGGCGACAGGACAGCCGCGCCGGTTGGCGGTGTTGTGGGTTGGTTGTGCGCGCTTTGGGTCGCGTGCGGGCTGTTGCTTCCCGGGGTGATGGGGCGCCGCAGTCCCTGGGGGTGGAATCGCGTGGCGCGGGGGGCGTTTTTCTGCGGGTACAGGCACCCGCGATTCGGGGGTGGTTTGGGGCGCTTTCGCGGCTGGGGTGGTTTTTGTCGCGGGAGCCAGTCCCCCTGGCGGCACCCGCGATTCGGGGGTGGTTTGGGGCGCTTTCGCGGCTTGGGTGGTTGGCGTCGCGGGAGCCAGTCCCCATGGTTGCAGTTGTGGTTTTAGAAAGTTGTCCGGCGCCGGACTTG
>JAHBVV010000027.1 GCA_019637335.1 Candidatus Hydrogenedentota bacterium
GACGGGCGGGTCGCCGGCATGATCACCTGCGACCAGATATTCCGCTGCGGCCTGCCGGATTTCTTCAGCCAGCTCAAGAGCGTGGCGTTCGTGAAGAACTTCGACCCCTTCGAGGGCTACTTCAAGGGAGTGAAATGCGCGGTCGCCGGAGACATCATGACGCGGGACTTCGCCGCGCTGCCGGAGGACGCCACCCTGCTGGAGGTGGTGTTCGAACTGTCCGTAAAGCAGCGCCCGAAGGTCTTCGTCGTCCGCGACGGCGTCCTCGTGGGCATTATCGATCGCATCGCGGTGCTCAACCGCGTTATCAACTATTAGGGCCCCGCCATGTTCCTCTCCCTGGCCATCTTCGCCGCCGTCTATGTGCTCATCGCCTTCGATCTCGTGGACAAAACCGCCGCGGCGCTGCTCGGGGCCGCGGCGGTAATCCTGCTGCACCTCGTCCCCTATCACGTTGCGGTGGAAAGCATCGACATGAACGTGCTCTTCCTCCTCATTGGCATGATGATCGTGATGAGCATCCTGTCGGAAACGGGCTTCCTGGAGTGGCTCGCCATCTCCATCGCGCAGCGCGCGCGGGGGAACGCCCGGACTATTGTAATTCTCTTTCTGGCCGTCACCGCGGTGCTTTCCGCCGTGCTGGACAACGTCACCACCGTCATCCTTATCGCGCCCATCACCATCCTCATCACCCAGCTGCTGGAAATCAGAACCGCGCCCATCCTGATTCTCCTCGCGATCTTCTCCAATATCGGCGGTACCGCCACCCTGATCGGCGACCCGCCGAACATCATCATTGGCTCGGCCACCACCCTGAGCTTCAACGATTTCCTCCTCAACCTGGGCCCGGTGGTCGTCATCGCCACCCTGCTGTGCCTCGCCCTCGTGCGCTTTCGCTTGCGGAATTCACTGAACGCGCCCGAAGAAGCGCGAAGCCGCGTTATGATGGCGCAGCCGGAACTCGCCATTCTCGACGCGGGCTTGCTCCGCCGATGCCTCGGCGTACTCGCCCTGATCCTCCTCGGATTCTTCACTGGACGCCTTACCGGCTTCGAGCCCGGAATCGTGGCGCTCGCGGGCGCCGTCCTGATGATCATCGTCTGCCGGGTGGATATCCACACCGCCCTGCACAAGGTGGAGTGGGCCACTATCCTCTTCTTCATCGGCCTCTTCATGCTCATCAGCGCCCTGGAGCACAACGGCCTCTTCGAGCGAAGCGGGGAGCTCCTCGTCGAAGCCACGCGCGGCAACCTGCTGCTCACCGCCCTCGTGATCCTCTGGGCCGGCGCCTTCGCCTCCGCGATCGTGGACAATATCCCCCTCGTCATCGCCATGCTCCCGCTCATCAAGACCATGATCCCAACCTTCGCCATGCAAATGGGCCTGGCGGACAACCCCGAACTGACCCACACGACCATCGCCGCTCCGCTCTACTGGGCGCTCGCCCTGGGCGCGTGCCTCGGCGGCAACGGCACCCTGATCGGCGCATCGGCAAACGTGGTGATCGCCCAGGTGGGCAAGCGCAACAACTGCGGGATCTCCTTCATGGATTTCACGCGCGCGGGCTTCCCCATCATGATCCTGACCGCCGCACTGTCCAGCGTGTACCTGTACTGGCGCTACTTCTGATGCGGCAGCCGAATGCGCGCGGAACCCTACTCCATCTCCGCGGCGGGCGCGAGCGCGCGGCGGCGGCGTGAGTGCAGCTGGCCCAGAATGAGAACCAGTAGCCCGGTCCAGACGAGTATGAACCCGATGAGCTTGTGGCGGTCCAGCGGTTCGCCAAACGCGAACAGGCCGATGGAAAACTGAAGCGTCGGCGTGATGTACTGCAGGAATCCCATGACGTACAGCGGGAGCCGCTTCGCCCCTTCGGCAAACAACAGCAGCGGGATGGTGGTCACGATGCCGGCAAGCACAAGCAGGATCTGAACGTGCGGCGCGCCCTCCACAAGTGCGAGGCCCGATTGGCTCCCCTGCCAGGCCAGATACGCGATCATGAACGGCATGACGAGCAGCGTTTCGAGGAAGAGGCTGGCGATGGAGTCGAGTTGCAGGTGCTTCTTGATGGCGCCGTAACCCCCGAATGCCGCGGGCAACGACAAGGAAATCCACGAAAAGCCGCCGAGCGTGATGAACTGGTAGAGTATCCCGGCCGCGGCGAGCGTGACGCACGCGATCTGGTGGTTGTTGAGCCGCTCGCGAAACACCACAATCCCGAGCACGATGAGAAACACCGGGTTGATAAAGTAGCCCATGCTCGCGTCAATCGTGCGGTGCGTCGCAATCGCGTGGATATAGATGAGCCAGTTGGCGGAGATGAGCAGAGAGGCCGCCGCAAGCAATCCGGCCTGGCGAGGCGAGGCCAGGACCGCGAAGACCCCGCGCAGGGCGCCGCGCCACCAGAGCAGGGCAATTAACGCGACCACCGACCAGATAATCCGGTGCGCGAGCACCTCCCAGCTGGATACACTGGAGAGGAAGTAGAAATAGATGGGAAATACGCCCCATATGGCATAGGCCGAGAAGCCCATGACCATGCCCGGATAATTCAATGTGCTGGTTTTCACGGTGGAGCTACCTGGAGACCGGATTGGTCCGGGTGATGAAAAAATGCGGGGACACTGCCTGCCCCTGCGCCGGAGTATGCATACCGGCGCAAATCACACCCGGAAACCCGGCGCTGATCGCTACCGAGGCGATCGCGGCGTCAGTTCTCCGGGCCCGCGTAGAGCGAAAGGGTCGCGAGTGTTGGGCACGCCTTGGCTTCGAGTATGTTGAAGCGAATTCGGGTGGTGGCGAGCCGTTCCACGGGCAGGATGCGCTTCCAGCCGATGGAGGTTCCCTCCGCCAGGGGCTTCCAGCCGCCGTCGACCCAGGCGTCCACCGAAAACCGCAGGATGCGCTGGCCCAGGGCAATGTATTCCTGCAAGACCACGTGATCGATCGTGGTTTCGCCCGCGAGATCGATGGTAATGCTCGCCGACGTCACGCTGTCGTCGGCCGCCCAGTAGGTCCGGTGATCGCCGTCGAGCACGTTGCCAGCCGAGAAGGCCGCATCGTTGCCGCGCGTGTTGTCCGCCGTGGCGGTGGCCCCGCGCGCCAGGTCCACGTGGAAAATCGCGTCGCGCAGTTGCTTGAACCCCATCAACGCGGCCTCGTCGTTCTCGTGCAGCAGGCCGCGGGGATCGGGGGGGATATTCAGCAGCAACGAGGCGCCGCGACCAACCGACTGGTAATACAGCTCCATCAGGTTCTCGGGCGTGCGGACCTGGTCGTTCTGATCGGCGTGGTAGAACCAGCCCGGCCGGATGCTTACATCCACTTCCGCCGGCAGCCAGTAGCGGCCATCGACATGCCCGTGCTCCGCCTCCTTGTATTTCGTCATCCCCGGCGCAACGGGCTTGCCTTCCTCCCGGGGCTTCGGCGTGTAGGTCGCCCAGCAGGGATCACCCGCAAACCCCTGCTCGTTGCCGACCCAGCGGATATCCGGCCCGATATCCGAAAACAGGATGGCCCCGGGCTGCAGCTCGCGCACGAGCGCCCACGTGTTCTCCCAGTCGTAGTAGGTGGTGTGGTCGATCCGGCGCTCTTCCCGCGCGCCGCCGTAATACCCGTCGCCGCCGTTTGCGCCATCGAACCAAACCTCCTGTATCTCGCCGTAATTCGTCAGCAACTCGCGCAGCTGATTCCGGAAGTACTCAATGTAGGCCGGGCGTCCGTACTCGGGGTGGTTCCGGTCCCAGGGCGAAAGATAGACACCGAACTTCAGACCCGCCGCGCGACACGCGTCCGCCAGTTCGCGAACCAGGTCCCCCTGGCCGTTCTTGTACGGCGAATTCTTGATGGAATGCTCGGTATACGCCGACGGCCACAGGCAAAACCCGTCGTGGTGCTTCGCGGTGAGGATCAGGCAGGTCATGCCCGCCTCCTTCGCAACGCGCACCCACTGGTTCACGTCCAGTTCGGTGGGATTGAATATCGCCGGATCCTCGTCGCCGTAGCCCCATTCCTTGTCCGTGAAGGTGTTCACGGTGAAGTGCAGGAAGCCATAGTATTCCAGCTCGTGCCAGGCAAGCTGGCGCGGCGTCGGCGACGGATCGAGCGGCGCCGGCGGATCCACGGCGGCGGCGGAAAGCGCAATCAAAAGACACGCGGCGGCGAAAGCGTGGATACGAAACATGGCGAACTCCTCCGGGCGGGGCGCGATTACCCCGCGGAGCAGTTTACCAGATCGCGCGGATGGGTCCCAGCCGGACGGCGCCAGGGCAATCGCATTTAAACTCGATCTCAGTATATGGGCGTAAACTTGAGTCGATTTGGAACCTTGAATCAACGATAGTGAGCGTTTTGGAGCGCCGGCATCTGTGCCGGCAAGGTCAGGGATTCGCCGCAGGCGAAATGCCAGCGCTCCAACACGCGCCCTTTATAATATTGAAGGTGGTTCATCTGTCGCTCGGCTCGAGTTGGAAGTTTAAATGCGATTGCCCTGGGACGTCGCCGTTGCATCAGCGGCCCGGTATGCCCATCTCGTACTTCCCGAGCATCGTGTACAGGTTAATGAGCGCCTTGTTCATCATCTCTTCGCCCGCGCCGATCGGAACCCAGCTCACGGCGGCGTCCGCGCCATACCCGCCGACCGAAGTCGCCTCGATGGTCGGAAAATACATGTGGTGCCCGTTGCAGTAGCCCACGAAGATCGTCTTCAGGCCCCACGCGCGCTCCTTCAGCCGGTTCGCATGGTCGCAGAAGAACTCGCCCGATCCGCCAACCAGCGCCAGCTCCTGGTTGATCAGCACGGTGGAGAGGTGCGGCGTGATGACGTCGCCCTTCACGGTCGACATGGCGGCGCCGGCGAGCTCGGGGAAGAAGGCCTGGCCGAAGAGCCCCCGCATGATATCGTTGTCGAGCGGAATCCGCGTCTTGAAGGTGAAATCCTCGTGCACGCCCCGGATCGACGGCGCCTCGGGAACCTTCGTTTCAATGGCCCGCGCGATCTTCACCACCTCCGCCCCCAGGGCCTGGCCAAAGGCCTCGATCCCGCGCGTATCCTCGCTCGGCTTGCAGGACATGTCGCCGGCCGCGCCCTGAAGGAAACCCGCGTTCGTGCCCAGCGCTTCTTCCACCGCATACATCATCTGGCCGGGCCACTCGGCGGAGAAGCGCAGATCCTCCGCGGGCAGCATGGTCGGGTGCGCGGCGTAGTTGATCATCAAAGCGATGGGATTGCCGTCCAGGTCGTCAAAACGAATGACATTCAGTTCCTGGTCGACGGGCTTCGGATCGAACTGCTGGTGCCGGTTCCGGTTCATATCCACCATCGCCGAGCCCCAGCCGATGCGGGCGTCCCGCGCATTGCCCGCCGCCTCGGTGATCGCCGCAATGAGTTTCTTCTCCAATTCGCCCACGTACGCCACGCAGGCGTCAAACTTGCCCTTCCCCTGGCCTTCGACATCGCGCAACTCAATCACCGGCCCATGGTGCGTGTGCGATCCCGAAATCATCACGTGCGTCACGCCCGCACCCTCCTTCACCGCCGCGCGAATCCGCGCCATCGACTCCGCGTCGGGCGATCGGCCCAGGTCCAGCCCCACCAGCGCGAGTTTCTGGTCCCCCGCTTCGACAACCACCGCCTTGGCGTAAAGCGGGTCGCGCACGCCCTCGGAAAGCGCATCGTGACGCGCCCCGTAGCCCCACATCGGCATCGGCGCCGTGGGGGTCACATCGGCCTTCGCAAAACCGGCCTTGAAGATCTGCGCGGCGGCGGGCAGGGTCAACAACGACAACAGGGTCAGCAGGGAAATCACACGCGGGACATATCGGGACATGAGGGGGCTCCTTGTTTTCGCGATTAGACATCCGCGGCCCGCCCCGGGATTCAGTTTCCGCGTTGGTCAGGGTTTGCTCTTGCCTCCCTCGCGTAGATGCGCGTAATCCCGCGGAAATTCCTCGGGATGCTCGCCCATGTACTTGAACTCCCGAAACGTAAGCGCAAACCCCGCCAGGGTCAGCAGGGAAATGAACGTCCCGGACAAGAAAATGAGAACGTCGGTCATGGTGTAATCCTCCACATCGTTCCGCGTTCAGCGCGTACGGGTATAGGCCCCAAAGGACAGAATCGACGGCACCCAGATCCCCACGAAGATCCCCTCCTCCCGCTGGCCGGTGAAGAAGAGATAGACCGAGAGCAGGAAGGAGAGAAACGCCGCCACCAGGATTACGTATTGACTTTTTCTAATCATATTTACGCACCTTTCTCTTTATTAGTTGTTCAAAATCATCACTACTCTCGACAAATCTACCACAAGATCGGTGTTTTGTCTAATTTAATTTAGACAATTTATTCCCGAATGTAGACGGGGGAAGGCTGCTTGTGATGAGCCACCGAGCGCACCCCATGGTTTGGATGAATACGGCGGGGCCCCAATGGTATGGTGAGAAAAAGGAGGGCAGCTCCCGTGAACCAACCCCCGGAACTCCCGCGCCCCAAACCCAGGCGTGGCGCATTCCCCTGGCGACTGACCATGGTCGCGCTCGCGCCCGCGGTCCTCCTGGTGGCCGCCGCCGCTGTTCTGATTACGCGGTACGACCGCGCGCTCCGATCTGAACTGGATTCGATGCGGGCCGCGCGCGAAGAAGTGGCATCAGAACTCGAAGCAAAGGGCTACCCGGTGACGGATGCATTGTGGGAGGCCCGCTTCCCGCAACCAGCCGACACGGAGAACGGCGCGCTGGTGTATGGGAAAGCCAGCGCCGCAATGCGCGCCCTGCCGCCCGAACAGGATCTTCTCGTTCCCTATGCCGGCAAACTGGACCCACCAGATCCCGGCGCCCCGTATCCGGAGGATGCGCTGTCGGCCATGCGCGCGCACCTGGCGGCCAATGAAGACGCCTTGGCGATTGCGGACGAGGCCGTTGGCTATTCACGCAACGCCTTCGCCCAGTATGGATTGGACGAGGAAAGGCTATCGGCGCTGTACACAGCCGAGGCGCTGACCACGTTGCTCATGCTCCGGATCGAGATCCTGTCTCTTGATGGCAATCGGGAGGCGATGCCGGGCGCCTTGGTCTCCCTCCACGCGGCGGTGCAAATGCTGGACGAATCCCCGGAACAGATTGACGCCTATGTGGCGATGAGAATGCGGCGCGAATTCGCGGGTATGGTGGCGCGTGTGTTTTCGCGCTACGATCCCGGGGAGGAGCTTCTGAACTTGCTTGCCGGCCTTGATTGGCGGATACCCGCGGAAGAGGTGTATTCGAATGCCGTCGTTTCCGGCGCCGGTCGAATAGTAACGCCCGAAGAATCAATACTGCTGATTGCGCTGCACGACAAGCGCCTTATTCTGCCCTTCCCGAAACGCTACAAGGCGCGCTGGGCAGAGCGAATCATCGAGGAATACGCGCTGTATGATTTTCGCTTCCGCCAAGACGTTCTGGCGCTCGCAGGTGAAACGGCCGCCGAGGCCATCCCGCGCTATGAGGCCCTGGAGCAAGCGTTCAAGGCCGCGGTAGCCGAGGCCCTTATCCTTTTCAACGCGCCGATTCGACTGGATCCGGTATGGGAGGCGCGGGCCTGCGATCGAATGTCGGAGGCGGCCATTGCCGTGGAACGGTGGCGGCGCGAGAACGGCATGCTCCCCAATTCGCTTGAATCGCTGGTTCCAGATTTCTTTCCCGCGATTCCGCGGGATCCGTATGACGGCCAGCCCTTGCGCTACCGGGTTGAAGGCGCCGGGTACCTCCTGCATTGCGTTGGGCTGAATCTGGCGGATGATGGCGGGGCCACGTACACCAGGCGGCCGCAGCAACTTGAGAAGGGGGATGTGGTGCTTGTCGTCCGCCTCGATTTGCAAACGCATGACCGGTAAAGGCAATTCCGGTGGGCGACACGCTGGAGCGGAATTCAACTGCCAGATCAGCTCTGGAGAAGCCTTCTCTGGAGCAGCTTTTGCATGTTCCGCCGGCCATCCGCCACCATGACGACGAAGACCGTCTTACGCTCGATTCGATAAAAGATTCGATACGGCTTGAAGAAGGTCTCACGATAGTCCGTTATTCCCTGCTCCGCGAGTTCTGGGGGATGCACCCCGCGGGACGGGAGCACATTCAAGCCGTCAATCAATTCGTGCAACTTGTGGAATACGTGTTCGGCCTTTTCAAAGGCATCGTGCAGGGCGATGAAATCAAAGATCTCATCCATGTCCCGTTGAGCGCTCTTTGTCACGCGAACCGTATGCCCACTACGAGAACCCGCGTTCTTTTCGTACGCGCGCGAAGTAATCGCTTGCCAACTCGTGCTCGCCGTTCTCTATTTCATTGCGGCCAATCGCCAGGATCTCCAGCAGCGCCCGGGTTTCCAATTCGCGTTCATTGGCGTCCATTCGCGGTTCCCATCAGAAGGTTGTAATGCATTACTGCCCATGGACAAGGGCAACGATAACCCGAATTCCGGCCGGCCGTCAAGCGCCCGACTCCAGTGCCGTGAAAAAACGCAACACCTGCTCGTCCATCCAGTAGCGGGGCCGCCACGGCCAGCGGCCCGCCACAAACCCGCCGTGCCCGCCGCGCGCGGGCCACTGCGGGATCAGGTAGTCCGAAGCGTCCGCGATCGCTCTCGGAATGGTGTGGGCCGGGTTGAAGGCGTCGTCCTCGGCGGTAAGCAGCATCGTGGGCACGCGGATATCCTTCAGGAACTGATGGCAACCGACCTCCTCCCAGTAGTGCCGCGCGTCCCGGAAGCCGTGGAGGCGCGCGGTGACTTCGGTGTCGTAGGTGTGGAAGCTGGTGCAGTTGCGGACCTTCTCCAAATCAATGCTGCCGGGGAACTGGCGCTCTTTCTCAATCGCCTTGCGGATGAGCGTCTTCAGGAAATAGCGCCGGTACACCCCGAAGAACGTGTTCTCAAACTGCTCGATGGCGTGTTCCGGCTGGAACGGCGGCGAGAGCGCGGCGGCCCCGCGCACAATCCCGGGGACGCCCTCGCCGTATTCGCCGAGCCACTTGCAAAGGACATTCGCGCCGAGCGACATGCCGGCGATATAGAGGTGCGCCACGCCGAGCCGCGCGGGCATATCCGAAACGACAAAATCGAGATCGCCGGTCTCGCCCATATGGTAGATGCGTTTGGTCTTGTTGATGCGCCCGTCGCAGGACCGAAAAATGAGCGTGGCGACATTCCAGCCGATCGCGTGGAAGTCGCGGTTGAGCCGGGGGATGTAGTAGGAGCCGATGCAGCCTTCCAGGCCGTGCATCAACAGCACCCAGGGCTTCTCCGGTTCCCCCCGGTAAACGTACACGGAGAGATCGTCGCCGTCCGGGGTGTTCCAGATCTGGCGGTCGTAGGGGATGCGCGGCGCGCGGCCAAACTTCGGCCCCCAGATGGTCTGCGCGTGCTTGTTGCGCAGCCACCAGGCCGGGCGGAAAGGATGCTCATTCAGGCGCGCGAGCAGGGCTGCCTTGCGCGCGGCGGCGGTCATTTCGGGGACGGTATTGATGGTGCAACTCCTCGGGCGGAGAATCTTAACAGGCGCGGACGCCGAGGGGAAAGCACGAACGGCGCAGGGACCACCGCGAAAGGAAAGTGGAACAGACGTCCCGCCTGTTTTAAGCGCCGAAGGCGCCCCAGGATCGCGGACATTCCGCGGCAGGGCACACTTCGGGAGTCGACGGGCGTTACGAGCATGGAATAGAAACCCGGCGTCACTCGAAAGCGAAACGCAACGGGGGCCGGGACCACTTCACGAGCGCAATGATCACGAGAAGTCTTGCGCTTCCTCTGCCGCGGACACGAATGTCCGCGATCCTCCGAGTCCCGCCCGCTTGTTCGAAGCTCGGTTGCCCTCCGCCGGGTGCGCCATTCCACCCGCGTGCAGCGCATTCCCTCCCTACCAGCCCGTAACGCGCTTCCATTCGCCAATCAGGGATCCGTCCGGCCCGATCACGTGGTAGCGATCGTGGCTGCCCGCCGTGTGGCAGACGTGGTTGGGAAACACCCGCACCGGTGCGCCCAGCGGGAAGTCATCGAACGGGAACGGCGCCTCGGGATCGGCGCACTGCACGAAGCCGTGCTCCTGGTTCACATTGAACACGCCGAGCCCGAAGATGGGGCCGCCCGTTTCCGGATCGCGCAAGAGGCCATAGGGCGCATAGGGCCCGTCCGGCGGGCGGATGCCGGGATCGTTGGACAGGGCCAGGGCCCCCGCGTCGATGTAGATCCGGTTCTCCCGCTGGTTGTGCGCGATAACGCGCGCAAGCACGGTCACGGCGATGTCCGAATAGTCGCAGACGTGCAGCTTCACCTGCATGAGATCCATGAAGACATAGACGCCGGGGCGGATTTCCGTAACGCCCTCCAGGCTGTCGCCCAGGGTGCGCGTTGGCGTGGAACCAATGCTGACGTCCGGGCAGTCGATGTCCGCCGCGCGGATCGCCTCGGCGGCGTCGGTAGCCGCGCGGCGCTCGGCCTCGGCCGCCGCCCGGGTCCCCTCGACGCGATCGGCGGCGTAGCCCTTCCCGCCAAAGGCGAGGGTCCCCCGCAGGGCGAGCTTCGGAGCCGCCTCCAGGATGCGCGCTGCCTCCAGGATTTCGCTGTCGCCCGGCAGGAAGCCCGTGCGGTGCGTGCCGCTGTCGAGCTCCAGGAAGATCTCCAGCGGCCCGGCGAGCCGGTGCTGCGCGGCGGCGATCGCGTGCGCCGCGGCCGCGCTGTCCAGCACGGCGGACACCCGCGCGCCGGCCTCCTGCAGCGGCGCGATACGCTCGATCTTCGACGGCTCCAGGTTCACGGTGTAGAGGATGTCCGAGAAGCCATTCGCCGCGAAAAACTCCGCCTCCTTCATCGTCGCCACGGCAATCGCCCCCGAATGGCCCGCCGTCGCCCGCATCGCAACCTCGAGGCATTTCGCCGTCTTGCAATGCGGCCGCAGATCGACGCCCGCGTCCAGCGCGCGCCGGCTCATCCGCGCAAGGTTGCGATTCAGCGCGGCCTCATCGAGGAGCAGGCAGGGCGTGGGGATATGGTCTAGCGGGGGGCAGGACACTGGCGCCTCATATATTGATGTGTAAGCGCGCAGATGCGCGCCGCGGCGGTCATCGATCAAACCTTCGAGCATAGTACAACATGGAGTGCACCGAATTCTTGGCGCATCCATGGCCAGGGCAATCGCATCTTGAACTCGATCTCGGTATATGGGCGTAAACTTGAGTCGATTTGGAACCTTGAATCAACGATAGTGAGCGTTTTGGAGCGCCGGCATCTGTGCCGGCAAGGTCAGGGATTCGCCGCAGGCGAAATGCCAGCGCTCCAACACGCGCCCTTTTTTGACATTGAAGGAAGTTCATGTGGCGCTCGGCTCGAGTTGGAAGTTTAAATGCGATTGCCCCCTGCATCCACGGCCCGCCGGAACCAGACGCGAATTCACTAACTCAATGGGCTCGGAACGACTTCGATTGTCAGCTGTTCTGCTAGCGCCAGGAAAGTCCATAGCCTCTTGATTGCGGAATAAGATGTCGTGATACTATCCGGTCATAGGGATTTCGATACTTCCCGGCAGGGGACTTGCACTGGATGGACAACTACGCACCCAAATCTCGCCGCCCAATCGCGGAGGCGTTCCGACGAACTGCAAATTCCGCGGTAAACATATGCGTCAGGTGGGGCATTCATCCAGACACCGTCTCCTATCTTTCCATCGTTTTCGCCGCCCTTGCCGGGCTATGTTTCCTGCGCGCCTCGTCCTATCCCATTCTGCTCCTGGTGGCGCCCCTCTTCTGTTACATTCGGCTCTGGCTCAATATGCTGGACGGCATGGTGGCCTTGGCATCGGGAAAGGCGAGCCCCCATGGTGAGATCGTTAATGAGGTGCCGGATCGCGTTTCCGATATCCTGATCTTCGCCGGGATCGCGCACAGTGGACTCTGCTTCCTGCCCTTGGGCTATTGGGCCGCCCTGTTGGCCGTATTCACCGCCTACGTGGGGATTTTTGGACAAGCCGTGGGCGTCCAGCGGGAGTTCAGCGGTATCATGGCAAAGCCCTGGCGCATGGTCGTAGCGCATCTCGGCGCCTGGCTTGCCCTTTCGGAACACTGGTCGGGTGCGGACTGGTGCCTCCCGCTCGGCCTGACCATGATGGACTGCGCGCTCGTCGTAGTGATTGGTGGATGCGCGCAGACGATCTACATCCGGCTGTCTCGCATCGTGCACTCCCTGAATCGCCAGAGCGCGGAGCCAGATGGCGAATGAACGCCCGCGCCGCCCTTGACGACCCAAGCTTTCGCCTGCTGGGAAGTATAGTCGTCGCAGCGCTGGTCCTGGCGGGAATTATCCTGCTGTTCTCGAAGTTCGTCCTCCACAAGGACGTTTCCAAACTGTGGCGCATCTATCTGGGCTGGCTCATCATGATTCCCGTGGTGATGGCCGCGGTGCTGCTTGGCCGCGTGGCGACGATTACTCTCGTGTCCGCCATTGCCTTGCTCGGCTTTCGTGAATTCGCCCGTGCGACGGGGCTATACCGTGATTGGTGGATGACCGGGGCGGTCTATCTGTCTATAGGCGGAATCTTCGTACTCGCCGTAATGCCCGATCCGTTTAACGGAAGGCCGGGGTGGTTCGGGATGTTCCGCACATTGCCGGTCTACGCTATCGCCCTCATCCTGGCTATCCCCGTATTGCGAAACCGGACCCAAGGCCAATTGCAGGCCGTGGCGTTGGCCATGGTTGGTTTTGTCTACGTCGCGTGGATGTTTGGGCATCTGACGTTTCTCATCAATTCCGATCGCCCCTACGCCTATTTTGTGTTTCTCATTGTCGCCGTGGAGATTAACGACATCGCCGCGTTCTGCTTCGGGAAGCTCTTTGGCCGGCGCAAGCTTCGCGATAACGTCAGCCCCAACAAGACCTGGGAAGGTTCTCTGGGCGCCCTGGCCGTATCCATGGCGTTCCCCTGGCTCGCGGCGCCGTGCTTCCCCCACTTCGGTCCGCTGCAGCTTGTCCTGACAGGACTCATCGTGGGAATAGGTGGGCAGTTGGGCGACCTTTCGATTAGCGTCATCAAACGAGACATCAACATTAAGGATACCGGAAGGCTGATACCCGGCCACGGGGGTATTCTTGATCGCATCGACAGCCTGATCTACACCGCGCCGCTCTTTCTGCACATGGTCAACTGGTATTACGGCCTTTACGGCGTACGTTGAGGAAGGGCCATGGAGGACTGGACCTACGATAGCGCCCGCGACCTCGACAAGGACCTGATGGCGCGCCTGCGTGGGTTTCCCAGAGAGCCTACCATGGTGGTTTATGCGCTGCGTTCCCTGGCGGCGTTGATGCTCCGGTGCTGGCTGAAGGCCGTACACCGGTTCCGTGTCAACGGGCTGGAGAACTTGCCGGTCTCGGGTTCGTATATTCTCATCGGAAACCATAGCAGCCACTGGGATGCGCTCTGCCTGACCTCGATGTTGCCGTTTGGCATGCGGCACCGGATCTTCCCCGCGGCGGCCGCGGACTATTTCTTCACCAGCGCGCCCCACACCATTTTCTCGTCGGTTTTCTTGAACGCGCTCCCTTTCCACCGCCGCGCAAGCCCCCAGCAGAGCCTGAAAATCTGCCAGGAACTCCTTCGCACGCCCGGGAATGTATTAATCATATTCCCCGAGGGAACGCGCTCCGCGACCGGGGAGCTCGGCTCATTCAAACCGGGTATTGGTCTGCTACTCGCAGGCTCCGATGTGCCCGTGCTGCCCTGCGCCATTCGCGGGGCCTTCGAAAGTTGGCCCAGGGGGCGACGCCTCCCCCGATTGACGCGCCTGGAGGTATCCGTTGGCAAGCCAATGCGCGTTGCTCCGAAAAGCGCCGGCAAAGACGCAATCCGTTCGGCGACCAGAGAACTGCAACAAGCCGTTCAGGCATTGATGGAGGCACACGATGAGCGCACTTGAACCATCCGAACAGTACTTCGAAACGTGCGACGGGACGAAACTGTTCTATCGCGCATGGATTCCGGAACCGCGTCCGGACAGAGCCCTGATTCTGTTTCATCGCGGCCACGAGCATTCGGGGCGCTGGCAGGACTTTATCGAGCACATCGGCCTGCACGATTTCGGAATTTTCGCCTGGGACGCCCGCGGGAACGGCAATTCCGAGGGGCCGCGCGACTATGCCGATTACTTCGGCGTATACGCGAAGGATGCCGAGGCGTTTGTCCGGCATGTTTCCGCTCAAAACGATATCCCCCTGGAGAACATGGTGGCGGTGGGCCAGAGCGTGGGCGCCGCGGTGGTGAGCGCCTGGGTACACGACTATGCGCCGCCTATCCGCGGCATGGTGCTGGCCGTTCCCGCATTACGTATTCGTCTGTACATGCCCCTCGCCATCCCCCTGCTTCGCCTGGGGCTGGCCACTAAGCTGGTCGCAACGGTTCCGAGCTACGTAAAGGCCAGGGTCCTGACCCATGACCCGGACGAAATCGCCGCGATTGATAGTGACCCGCAAATAACCCACGCAATCTCCAACAATGTCCTGCTGGACCTGCACGACACGGCCACCCGGCTCCTGGACGACGCGGGAGCCATTCAAACACCGGCACTGATGCTTCTGGCGGGCAGGGATTGGGTCGTGAAAAAATCCGCCTGCCGGCGCTTCTATGACCGCCTCGGCTCGTGGCACAAGGCCATCGTGGAGTATCCAGACTTCTACCATGGCGTCTACCACGAGCGCGATCGCCATCTGCCGATCGCGCGCACACGCGAATTCGTGCTGGAAATCTTCGACAAGTCCCCGCACCGGCCTGATCTCACAGAGGCGCATAAGCGCGGCTACACCCGTGAGGAGTATGACAAGCTCTCGCTGCCCTTGCCCTGTTGCTCGCCGAAACGAATTCTGTATGGGACACTGAAAACGCTGATGCGCTGGCCCGGCGCCATGAGCGATGGCATTCGCCTCGGCTGGGAATCCGGTTTCAACTCCGGACGGACGCTCGACTACATCTACGAAAACAGGGCCGGCGGCCAAAACGCATTTGGCAGACTTGTGGACCGCGTCTATTTGGACGGCATCGGTTGGAGGGGTATAAGAATTCGCGGCAAGAACATGGAGTCGCTCATACGTGAAACCGTAGAACGGCTCAATGAAGCGAGTATTCCCGTCCATATCGTAGATATCGCCGCGGGCGCTGGCCGCTACTTGCTGCAAACCCTCAGTCAGCTCGGCCGCGCCGGGCTTTCCGCGCACCTCCGGGACATGGAACCAAAGAATCTCGCACAGGCGGAGAAACTGGCTCAGGAACTCGGCCTTTCCGGCATTACCTTTGAATCGGCCAACGCCTTTGATCGCGAATCCCTGGCGAAATTGTCGCCCCAACCCAGTCTGGCCATTGTTTCGGGCCTGTATGAACTCTTCCCAGACAACGAAATGATTCTTGACTCGCTCCGCGGGCTTTCGGACGCCATGGCCCCGGGAAGTTTTCTGATTTACACCAACCAGCCATGGCACCCACAGCTCGAATTAATCGCGCGCGTACTATGTGACTGGGATGGCCGGCCATGGATCATGCGGCGGCGCACCCAGGCCGAGATGGACGCGCTCGTATCGGCGGCGGGTTTCACAAAAACGAGAATGGAAATTGATCGATGGGGAATTTTCACAGTATCTGTGGCCCGAAAAGCCTAGTCCGGCGGCAGGCGACGACGGCCGCGTGCCTTTCCGCGCTGTTTATCGTGGTCTATGGCTCGTGCAGCTGGCTGGCGGGACACCGGGACGATATGGCGTCCATGTACTTCGCGTGGGAACTGCAAATCCCGCTGATTACCTGGTTCATCATTCCCTACATGTCGATCGATTTATTCTTCGTCGGCGCACCGTTTCTCTGCGGCGATCGGGAACGCGCGGTTCTCGCCAAACGCGTGACCCTGGGCATCCTGATCGCGGGACTGTTCTTTATGGCCATGCCGTTGAGGCTCGGATACGGGCGGCAAGAGCCCGACGGCGCGCTTGGCGCGATCTTCGCCCTGCTTTTCAGCTTTGACCCGCCCTACGGGAATCTCTTTCCGTCGCTACACATCACGCTGCGCACGATACTCGCGGATGTTTACGCGCGCCACACCCGCGGATGGTTGCGCGCCGCCGTCGTAGTATGGTTCAGCCTTGTTGGGTTCTCCACCATCTTCACCCACCAGCATCATCTCGCGGATGTTGCCGGCGGTTTTGTACTTGCGGCCTTCTGCCTTCACTATTTCCGTGAAGAAAACGCGGCGGGCGGGGCTGTCCCGAACGTTCGCGTCGGGCATCTTTATGCCGCCGCCGCGTTCGTGTGCGCCGTAGCCGCTATCAGGCTGGCGCCCTGGGGCGCATTCTTGATATGGCCTGCGGCCAGCTTCGGCACGGTCGCCGCCGGCTACTATCGCTACGGCGGAAGAGTCTACGGCAAGGTGGATGGCCGGATCCCGCTGAGCTCCCTGGTAGCGCTCGCTCCATGCATACTCGGCCAGTACCTGTCGCTCCAGTATTACCGGCGCCAATGCAACGACTGGGACGAGGTTGTCCGGGGGGTATTCCTCGGTCGCGCTTTGACAAATAAAGGCGCCGCCAGGGCCATTGGAAACGGGGTTACCGCCGTGCTCGATGTAACAGCCGAATTCTCGGAAAACGCAGTATTCCGGGCCATAAAATACCATAACCTCCCAGTGCTCGACTTGACCGCGCCCACGCAGGAGCAACTCATAGACGGGGCCACGTTTATCAAGGAGGAATTGCGGCACGGAGCCGTCTACGTGCACTGCAAGATAGGATATTCGCGAAGCTCAGCATTTGTCGCGGCATATTTGATTGAGTCCGGTACAGCCCATTCTGTACCGGAAGCCATAGCGCTCATCCGCAAAAAGCGACCGGCCGCCGTTGTGCGAAAAGAAATCGTGGACGCCCTGGAAGAGCTTTACGGAAACCTGAACAAAGCGTGCTCGGTCAGTTGTACTTAGCCGCGCTCTTATTCACGTCGGTTTCCCAGATTCTCCACGCGGTCATCAGCTCCGCCGTCTTCTCCGGCATTTCCGCCGCAAGATCGTTGGTTTCGCCGATGTCGTTGTCCAGGTTGAAGAGCTGCGGCGTGGTTCCGTCGTGCACCAGTTTCCAGGGGCCGGATCGCACCGCCCCGGCCTTATCCTTGCGGTAGAAGAGCTGGCGGTCGGGCAGCGGCTGACCTTCAAAGAGCAGCGGGTTGATGTCGAGGCCGTCCAGCGCCATGCTTGCCACGGACGCGCCCGCAAGCCGGGCGAAGGTCGGGAAGAGATCGGTGGAATGCCCCGTCGCATCGGTGACGCCCGGCTTGATCTTGCCGGGCCAGACGAAGATCGCGGGAACGCGGTGGCCCCCCTCCCAGAGCTCGGTCTTTTGGCCGCGAAGCGGGCCATTGCTCGAAATGTTCTTGAAGTCCTCGCCGTAGGTGATATAGCCGCCGTTGTCGGAGGTAAAGATGATCAGGGTGTTCTCCGCAATGCCCGCCGCGCGAATCGCGTCCAGCAGGCGGCCGGTGTTCGCGTCGAGGTTCTCCACCATCGCCTTCACGTGCGGCTGGATATTGCTCCGGTCGGGTATAATCCCCCACTTGTCGTCGTGGTAGCTCGTGCCGGCGACGCGCTGCGGCGGGTCATTCGGCCCCTGCCACGGAAAGTGGATGGAGAGGTGCGACACGAAGAGCAGGAAGGGCCTCTCCTTGTGCCGCTGGACAAAGTCGATGCTGTAGTCCGTGAGGAGGTCGGCATTGTACCCCTCGTCCGCTTCGAGCTGGTCGCCGTTCCACCAGTCGGGATTGCCGGATCGATCAATGTGCGTGTGGTGGTCGCCATCGCCGGTCATGAAGCCCCGGAACTCGTCGAAACCCTGGTTCGGCGGCGTCAGCGGCGGCGCGTAGCCCAGGTGCCACTTGCCAAAGAGCGCGGTGGCGTAGCCCTGCGCCTGCAACACCTCCGCGAAGGTCACCGCATCGAGGGGCAGGCCCTCGCCCGGCACATTCGACTCCCCCGACAGCGCGCCATCAAAGTTCGCGCCGTAGCGCTGCTGATAGCGGCCCGTGAGCATGCCCGCGCGCGTCGCGGAGCACATCGGCCCGGAGGTATGGAAATCGGTGAACCGCAATCCGGCTTCCGCGAGCCTGTCGATGTTGGGGGTCTTGTTGATCGTGCTGCCGTAGCAACCCAAATCGCCGTAGCCCATATCGTCCGCCATAATGATTACGATGTTCGGTCGCGATCCGTCCACCGCGAAGGCGTTCAGGGGCGCGCCCAGCGCGAGGACCAACGTATAAAGGACAGACTGGGCCGGAATTCGACGTTTCATGCTCCACTCCTCTGCATCAAATGCGCCGGGCGCAAGGCAACACGGAAACTGCCCAACGCGATTGCTTCACGATACCCCGTTTCGGCATCGGATCGCCAGCCGGGCCAGGGCAATCGCATTTGTAATACTTTAGCCGTCTGAAGTTGAGCCAGTCTTTTTGCTAGCCTGCCGCGACACTACGAGGAGAGCGCGCAAGGCTGGGAGCGCAGGTCGAAGACGCGCCGTAGGAGGGCGTCCCCGCCTGCAATGCACCGGAGGTGCAAAGCGTGTTCGCAATATCGGCACAATTGATCGGGAGGAAGACTGGACCCGGACCACCGCCGTTGATCAAATTCGCGCCTTCGGCGCTATGCGGGCGGGCCGCCCGCGCTCCCATTGGTCCGCCCTTCCGTTGCGGAGCAGGTTTGTGTCGTCGAGGAATCTAGTCAACTTCATTCCGCTAAAGTGTTACTCGCATTTAAACTTCGTTTACGAGCCAATCGCCGTTCGAACCACTGGAAACTCAGAAAAGTGCCCGTGTTGGAGCGCTGGTATTTCGCCTGCGGCGAATCCCTGACCTTGCCGGCAGAGATGCCGGCGCTCCAGCTTGCTCACTTTCCTTGATTCAAGGTTCCAAATCGACTCAAGATTGCGACCATTTGCCATGAGCGGGTTTAAATGCGATTGCCCTGCCAGCCGGTCGCGGCGGACGACCAGGCGTCCAAGACGCCGGTCGCGATCCGCCCTTACTCGGACGCGGCGGGCTCCGGGAAGAACGGAAACAGCACGCGCAGCTCCGCTTCCGAAGGCTGCCGGCCGTACTCGCAGATCTCGAAGGCCTCGGCGTAGGAAATTCCAGCCGCCTTCTCCGCGCCGTACCACCGGGCCAGCTCGCCGGTATACCGCTGGGCGGGGCCCATCATGCGCGTGCGAAAGCGCTCGGCGATCCATTTGCGGGCCTCTTCCGGATCCGCGGGCACTTCGTCCTCGTAGTCCCCGTGCCACGGAGCCCACTCCGCAAACTGAGACGGCATCATCCCCAACGCCTCCAGCTTGCGCTCGATGCTCTGGTCAATCCCGACCACGACGTCGGGCTCAAACGCGTAGGGCTTCTGGAAGTGATCCCAGAGATACAGGAACACCGGATTCTTCCGCAGGGGCTCGGTATCCGGGCAGATAAAGGGCACGGTGACCATGAACGCCGCATCCTGCACCAGGATCGCCGTGTAGCGGTGGTCGGGGTGATAGTCGTTCGGGCGCGGGCTGATGACCACGTCGGCCTTCCAGTCGCGGATGAGGCGGATGATCTGCTTGCGAATTTCCAGCGTCGGCATCAGCTCGCCATCGTGGTGATCGAGCACCTCGGTCTCGATGCCGAGGATTTTCGCGGCGGCCTCCACCTCCCGCGTGCGGCGCTGCGCCAGCGGGCCCCCGGCCATTTCGTGGTGGCCGATATCGCCGTTGGTAACGGACACAAACTTCACCTGGTGCCCGAGATCCGACCAGAGCGCGGCGACGCCGCCGGCCTTCAACTCGCAATCGTCCGGGTGGGCCCCGAAGACAATGATACGCAGGACGCCGTCCTCGCCGGGCGGCGCCGCGGCCATCGCTGGCGCGGCGAGCACGGCGGAGCCCAGGAGGGCGATTGCGGCGAACCACGCTGTTTGCGGTAGAACACGTTTCATGGCTTTACTCCCTGTGGTTGTTGGGTTGAGCCCCGGCGGTGCGCGCGCCGGGATGTGCAGCCAGCCTGTCGGGGCAGTTTACCAGCAGGCGCGCAAGAATCGGATCCAATTGCCACCCATAATCTTCTCCACGTCCGCGCCGGTATAGCCGCGGGCCCGAAGCATCTCGGGAAGGCGCTGGAGGTCCGCGATGGTGTCGAGATCGGTGGGGCCCTGCTCCGTGCCGAAGCCGCCGTCGAGATCGCTGCCAATACCGGCGTGATCCGCGTTCCCGGCGATCTGGCAGACGTGATCGATGTGATCGGCGACGGACTGAAGCGACACCCCGGCCTCGTGCGGATCGGTGACGCCGCGCTCCCAGCCGGGATAGAGCATCCACGCGTCGCACACCGCCCCAATAACCGCGCCTCGCCCGATGAGCGCGCGAATCTGCTCGTCGCTCAGCTGGCGCTGGCCCGGCACGATCGCGCGGCAGTTGCTGTGGCTCGCCCAGATGGGGCCGCCATAGGTTTCAAGCGCCTCCGCAATGCCCTCGTCGGTGAGGTGGGTGATGTCGCATATGATGTTGAGCGCCGCCATTTCCTTCAGCAGCGCGCGTCCGGCGGGTGTGAACGAACCTTCCGAGGCGGTGCCGGCGGCATAGCGGCCCGGGCCGTAATGCGTGGGTCCCAGCGCGCGGAGCCCGTAGGCATGCGCGCGGTGGAGGTACTCGATATCGATCAGGGAGTCCGCCCCCTCGAGGCTCAGCACGTAGCCAATGGGTTCCACCTCGCCCCCGCCCTCCCACGCGGCCAGGTGCGCATCCAGCTCTTCGCGGTTTCGTACCGGACGCATCTCGCCCGCCTCCTCCATCGCGCGGTACCACGCAAGCTGCCCCTGGGTCACGGCCCACGCGATCGCTGGGCTCGCGAAGCCGGGAAACTGGGGCAACACCTCCTTGCCCACGGTGCACCGGGCAATCTGTGTGGCCACGCAAAGCCCGATGCCCGCGCGGCGCATTGCCGGCAGCGACACCGCGCCCCGGCCCCGCCCGGGCAGATCGGTCTGCTTCAGCTCCAGTTCCCGCTCGCGGATCCGCGCGACCGGCTGCCTGTAGTCTCGGTTCCAATGCAGCGCATTCGCGGAAAGGTCCAGGTGGGCGTCGACAATCATGGGGTTCTCCCGGGTTGGCTCAGGGTTTATAATGGCATGGAGAGCCTCCGGCTGCAATGATCGCCGCGTTCCCACCACCGGCGCGGCGCATCGGGCCGGACAACACCACACGGGAGGCCGTCTTCATGACCACACTCACCGCAAAAAACGGCACGACCATCGAAGTGCGCCCGCTGGCCGATGGGGACGCCCCGCTGCTGGCCCGCTTCAATGCGGAACTCTCGGAAGCCTCGCGGAGCTGCTTTCTGCCCCATGCCTACGACGCGGAAACGCTGGCCGCCATCATCGCGCGCGCCGAGCAGGGCGCCGATCGCGCCTACATCGCGATGGCGGGCGAGGATATCGCCGGCTATTTCTTCCTGTGGGAGTTTGAGACGGATGTCCCCGTGCTCGGCATCGGGCTCGCCGACGCCTGGCAGAACCAGGGCCTTGGACGCCGCTTCCTGGAAATCCTGATCGGCGATGCGCGAAACGCGGGCCGCACGGGCATCGAATTGACCACGCTGCCCGACAACGCGCGCGCCTTTGCGCTCTATGAGTCGCTCGGATTCGTGCATATCGGTGATACGGACAACGTCGCCGGGGACGGGCGAACCGTGCGCGAGCGCGTGATGTTTCTCGCGCTGCAACCGGGCGCCGCGCCACCGGAGCGGAACTTCGGCCCGCCGGTTTAGCGCCAATTCACGGGCGGGAATTCGCGTCCGATATAGTATACCGCACAAGATGCTGGACAGATCTCGCGCTTTAATGTAGAATTAAAAGCGAGTCGATTAGGCAAACAACACCATGGGAGCCGTCAACATGTCCACGCCCCGCCTTTTCTTTCCTATCCCCACCCCCCTCCTCGCCGCGTCTGTGCTTCTGCTCGCATCCACGGCGGCGCAGGCCGCGCCACCCGCCGCAATCAACGTGCACGGCCAGCTGCTTTCCGCAGAGGGCCTGCCCGTAGCGGGCGCGCGCGCCTTCGTAATCCAGTTCCACGACGCCCAGACCGGAGGCGCCCCCATTGGCGGGGCCATCGCCGGCACGGTGGACGTTTCGGCGGACGGCCTCTTCAATCTGGCCGTGGAGCCGCCCGCCGCCATCCTGAATGCCGCCGAAGTCTGGTACGAGATCGGCATCGACACGGATGAACCGGCGGACAACGACGCGTCGGACGACCTCTTCCCCAGCCGGATTCGCGTATACAGCGTGCCCTTCGCCCTGCAGGCGAACGAAGCGCTTTCCGTGGACGCTTCCGGCGTGGGCAGCGGCTCGGTCGACAATGCGGAGCTGGATGCGCTCGATGGCGTGACGGGCAACGTACAGATGCAGATCGACGCCATCGACACCAGCGGCATCGCTGCCAACTCGGCGGATATCGCACAGAACACCACCGACATCGCAACCAATTCCACCAGTATTGCAACCAATACAGCGGATATCACAACGAACGCGGCGAACATCGCTGCCAACTCGGCGGATATCGCGCAGAACACAACCGACATCGCCACGAACACCACCAATATCGCAACGAATACGGCGGATATCGCGCTCAAGGCGAACAGCGCCGACGTCTACTCGCAGGCCGCCGCCGATACGGCCTTTGTGGATGCGTCCGGCGACACCATGAGCGGCGCGCTGGGCGTGGACGCCATCAACGAGGCCACGGCCGACGCCGGCGTGACGATTGAAGGCGTCGCGCTGCGGGACAGCTTCGTGGAGCTGGCGGCCATCGCCGCGCCCGCGGACACCGCGAGCAAACTCTACAATGTGGGCGGCAGCCTTTTCTTCAACGGCATCGCCCTCGGCGGCGCGACCGTGGACAAGGACGCCATCAATAACAGCGGAACCCTCGGCTTCGACTGGGCCGACGGCGAGATTGCCGATAACCTGACAATCCAGGGCGGATCGGTGGACAACGATTCCTTTTCCGCCATCAGCGATCTCATCGACGAATCCGCCATCGGAACCGGCGCGGGCCAGGTGGCGGCGGGCAATCACGGCCACATGCTCCAGGACCTCGGCGGCGTCGCGACCGACGCCCAGATCGCCAACAACCTGACGATCCAGGGCGGAACAGTAAACAACGATTCCTTCTCCGCGATCAGCGACCTCGTCGTCGAATCCGCCATTGGAACGAGCCCGGGCCAGGTGGCGGCGGGCAACCACGGCCACCTGCTCCAGGATCTCGGCGGCGCCGTGACCGACGCGCAGGTGCCCGACACGATTACCATCCGCGGCGTCAGCGCGGCGGACGACACGGCGGCCGCGCCCGCCATCGCCTACGCCAGCGACCCCAACACCGGTATCCACCGCCCCGGCGCGGACCAACTCGCCCTCGTGGCCGGCGGCGCGGCGCGCCTGAGCGTCGATACGGCGGAGGTGAACATCCTTGGAAACATTCTGGAGATCGCCTCCGGCAGCGCACCCGGAACAACAACCAACAAACTCTACAACGCCAGCGGCGACCTCTTCTGGAACGGAACCCAGCTGAACGCGGGCGGCGGCGGCGGGACCGACACGGACACCATGAACTGGACGGGGTACATCTATGATTTCGGCGGCCCGTTGGCCGTGTTCAGGCAAAGCATGACCAAGCCTGGCACGATCATCAGCTTTCAGGTCTATTGTGGCGGCCCATCGCACAATGCAACAGTCGATCTTAAGAGAAACGGTAGTACTATCCTGAGCACCAGCCCCGCGGCGTTCGTGGGCAACACACTGGTTACCCCAAATCTGGCTTCGAATACCTTCGTGCAGGGGGATGTGCTGGAATTTGAGGTGGCCAATGCAACGTCTGATCTGTTGGCGGTAAACATCTCGATCGTCGTCGAATACTGAGGAATGCCATGCATACCGGCAACCGGACTCCATCAAGGCCCGCTCGGCCTGGCCCTGGAGCCGCCCGCGGCAATGAAAGGTTTGTCTGATGAGATCGATGACCGTTCTTGAACCTCTTGCCCGCTCTTATTGCCGCGCGGCCCTTCGGCTGCTCGTTTCGTTCGGGCTACTTGCCGTATGCCAACCGGTGCTGTCCCAATCGCCCAACAGCGACGGCGCGCTGCTCGTCCACCCCACGACAAACCGGGCCAGCGGCGCCAGCCAGACCAACGGCGACGGGGCACACGTCGCCCTGGCGGGCTACGCCACCGACGGCCTCCGGCTGACGCCCCCGGACGGCGGGATCGCGCGCATTGAGCCGCTGGGGGTGGACAACGTCCCGCCGGTGGCCACCGTCGACACCCTGGTAACCAACGACAACACGCCCGCCCTGACCGGCACGGTGGATGACCCGCAAGCCACCGTGACGGTCCGAGTCGACGTGCAGTCGCATACCGCCACCAATCTGGGCGACGGCGCGTGGGTGCTGGACGATGACATCCTGGCGCCTCTGACAGATGGCGTTTATGACGTCGAGGTGAACGCGGAGGACCTGGCCGGCAATCAAAGCAGCACGACGGTTACAGGCGCGCTGACGGTCGATACGGTCGCGCCGATACTGACCTTAAACGGTGAAGCGATGGTTACGCTGGTCGCCGGTGTGGACACCTATACCGAACTGGGCGCGATGGTCAGCGATGCGCTCGACGCGGACGTAATGGTCGTCATCGGCGGGGACACCGTGGATACCAACACTGCGGGCACGTATGTTGTCACCTACGAGGCAACCGATGCCGCTGGCAATATGGCAATTCAGCTCACTCGAACGGTCACGGTGGAGATGGCCGCCGGTGAAGGTGAAGGTGAAGGCGAAGGTGAAGGCGAAGGCGAGGGCGAAGGTGAGGGCGAAGGCGAAGGCGAAGGCGAAGGCGAAGGTGAGGGTGAGGGCGAGGGCGAGGGCGAGGGCGAGGGCGAGGGCGAGGGCGAGGGTGAGGGCGAGGGCGAGGGCGAGGGCGAGGGCGAGGGCGAGGGCGAGGGCGAGGGCGAGGGCGAGGGTGAAGGCGAGGGCGAGGGCGAGGGCGAGGGCGAGGGCGAGGGCGAGGGCGAAAACCCGTCGAACGAAGCGATCGCGCTTGAATTACTCAACCGTTTCGCGGCGCTCGACGAAAATGGCGATGGGCTCCTTTCGCTGAGCGAAGCGCGGGTGGCCTTCCCGAATTTGACTCAGCTCCAGTTCAACGCGCTCGATCTGAACGGGGATGGATTCCTCTCGCGGGACGAGTTGAACGCCATTGCGAATCCGGGCGGTTGCTTCGGGCCAGGTGGCGGCGTCGATTTCGCCCTGTTTGGCCTGCTGGCGCTTCTTCTTGGATGGTGGGAGCGCATGGTTCGGTTCTCCCGCGCTACCTTCTACCGGATCTTCTACCCGTGGTTGTTGGACGATGGCGAGAATGATCGGCTTTAAGGGAAGGGCCGCGGCGTGCCTGCTGCTGTGCGCGGCCTTGCTGGCCGAGGCCGCGCCTTTCCGCGGCGCGTCGGCGGGCAAGGCGCCGCCGCGCCCGCTCGCGGTAAACGCCAGCGATGGCGATTTCCCGGACCGGGTGCGCGTGACCTGGAACCACGTTTCGCGCGCCGAGGGCTATCGCGTCTACCGCGCGGCGCGGCCCGGCGGCCCATACGAGATCATCGGCGCGATGAAGCCGAACGTCCGGCAATTTGACGACCCGCAACCGTGCGGAAGCCGGCGTATATACTACAAGGTATCGGCGTACAACGGCTGGGGCGAGTCGGCGCATTCGTCCTACAATACGGGCCACACCGCGCCCTGCGCGACGCCGCCGCCGAAGAAGCCCCCGTCCGTCACCGCAAGCGACGGCGCCTACCGGGACCGGATCCGGGTGACGTGGAGCGCGGTGCGCGATGCCGATCAGTACGCGGTGTACCGGTCGGGCACGGCGAATGGCCGGTACACCCTGGTGGCCACGCTCAAGGCGAACCGGCGCTACTATGATGATCCCCGGGACTGCGGGGGCGCGCGGTTCTTCTACAAGGTGAGCGCAATCAACGCGGGCGGCGAATCCCCGCTTTCGACGGGCAACCGCGGCCACACCGCCGCATGCCGCGAGTGACTCCGCAGCGGGCTCAGAATCCCAGCTGGCGTTCGACCTCCCCGCTGGTGATCTCCGCAATATTGGCCGGATCCCAGATCGTCGCACCGATATAGCGCTCGGGGCCGGTCTTCTGGTCGGAAATGTAATAGGTCGTGACCACCTTGCCGTCGGGCCGCACTATGCTGCGTACGTAGCCGATGTCGCGGTCGACGCCGTCGTTCCGAAGGATAATCGTGGGACCCCAGGTCTTCCCGTTGTCGTCGCTCAGCTTTGCGCGAATGCTGAAGGGATACGCACGGAACCCGTAGGTCAGGCAGAGCCGCCCGTCGGGCAGTTTGTTGAGCATCGGCGGATTCCCTTCGCCAAGGTAATCCACGGGATTCGGCTCCTGCGTCCAGGTCTTCGCCCCGTCCGTGCTGCGCCACTGCTCGATCCAGCGGAAGGTCCCCTCCCGGCAGCGGAGCGTCGTGAGGAATTCACGCTCCGAAAGGCGCAAGGTGGACGGCATGATGGCGAAGCCGGCGGGCTCCGGCCCGATCCACGAAACAAACTCCCACGTCACCCCGCCATCCTGTGTCCGCGCGACCATCGGCCTGCCTTCGCGACGGTTCTCCTTCGCGACCGTGATGAACAAATACATGTCGTGCTTGCCGTTGATGATGTAGTCCGTGCGCGCGGCGGTGCCCGCCGTACCGAAATCCGGCAGCGCGAAGGGGCCGGTCCACGTGCGGCCGCGATCATACGAGTACTCGTAGCGCGAAAGCCCGCCGTGGTAGTCGTCCATGCGGAACGTCAACACAAAATCCGGGTGCGAGAAGTCCATCGGCTCGGTCTGGTCCAGGATTTCGGGCAGCGGGAGTCCGGGGATTTCCGTCCCATGCAGCGCGACGCCCCGGGGGATCATCTGGCCCTGCTCCGCCGGGTGCTCGTGGGTCCAGGTCTTGCCCCCGTCCAGGCTCCGCGCAAACCAGAACTCCTCGGGCTTCTCGCGGTCGATATGGTGCGCGGTGGCCCCCAGATCCTTGTGGTGGCCCCGGCTGTACCCGACCAGGATCTCGTCCTCCCAGTTCCACATGCCGTAGTTCGCGGGCCATCCGCCGAAGCGGCCGGGCTCGTAGTACACCTTCACATGTTCCGCGTCGGCGGCGGCCCACATCGGCTCGCCGGGCAGGGCGCCCAGCGCGGCCAGCGCAAGAATCAGGGGTAGCATCAACAGGTCCTCCTCGGGGTGCGTGCGCGGCGGGCGGGGCGCCGCGGCATGCTGCGTGTCGGCGCGACCGCGCCTCCGGTGGGCGCCGCCGCCGCGCCGACTATCATAGACGGGGGCCGGTTGAATTGCAATCGGTCGCGATCAATGCGCGCGGCCCCGCCTGTGCTACACTGCGCCCGCGCCCAGCGCATCACCAGCCGAAAGGACCCGCCATGAACCGACTCCTGCTTTACGCCTCCCTCGCGCTGGCGACCAGCTTGCACGCCCCCGCCGAGCCCGGCATTGTTATCAACGAAGACAGCAGCCACTTCTTCATGACCCGCAGCGCGGACGACATGACTATCGAAGGCCTGCACGCCTTTGTCGACCAGTACGCCGGTACGGAAGTCAGCCACCTCTTCCTGAACCCGAACGCGATGAAGGCGAGCTTCAAGAGCGCCACGCGCGAGGCGATCTGGGAGCTGGGCGATCAGGAGCCGCCGGACGAGGCGGCGCAGCGCTGGCTCGACAATGCGCGCCTCCTGCACGAACGCGGGCTGGACCCCTACGCCGTGTGGATCGAGCGCTCCCGCGAAAAGGGCATCTCCCCGTGGATTTCGATGCGGATGAACGACATCCACGACGTGCCCAACCCAAAGAGTTATCTGCACAGCCGTTTCTGGCTGGATCACCCGGAGTTCTGGCGCGTTCCGAACGATGCCAGCGGCGGCTGGATCGTCCGCGCGCTGGACTATGCCCACCCGGAAGTGCGCGATCACAACCTGGCCTTCGTGAAGGAACTCCTGGAGCGCTACGACCCCGACGGCCTCGAACTTGACTGGATGCGCTTCGGCTGGCACTTCAAGGACGGCGAGGAGGCCGCCGGCGCCGAGATCCTGACCCAGTTCATGCGCGACGTGCGCCAGCTCACAAAGGAATGGGGCGAAAAGCGCGGCCACGAGATCAAACTCGCCGCGCGCGTTCCCGCCCACCCCGACGCCGCGCGCGGCCTGGGCATGGATGGCGTTCGGTGGGCGAAGGAAGGGCTGATCGACATGCTTGTGCCCTGCCCCTTTTGGACCTCGTCGGATTTTGACATCCCCGTGGAACTCTGGCGCGAACAGCTCGGCGACGCCACCAAGAACATCGTCCTGGCGCCGGGCCTCGAATACAATTCCCGCGGGTGGCACGGCGGCGGCGCCATGGCCAATGATCTCGCGGCCACCTACGGCTTCGCCGCCAGCATGTGGCGCCGCGGCGCGGACCAGATCTACCTCTTCAACTACATGGACTCCGGCACGATCCCCGTGAGCCAGTCCGACTATCGAATCCTCGTCGAAAAAGGCCTCGGCCCCGACGTCGTGTTCAACGCGCCCCGCCGCCACCTCCAATGCTTTCGCGACACCGTCCCATCGGGCTTTCCGAATGGCGTCGTGCTCCCCGCCGAAGGCCCGGAAGCCACCTTCACAATCCACATCGGCCCGAAACCGAAGGCGGGCAAGGTGCAATTCGTGATTGGCCTCGCAGAGCGCGAAGGCGTCGCGGACGCGCAATACACCGCCACCGTCAACGGCGCGCCCCGCGTTTCATCCACAGACCTCGACAACCCCGGCCAGTTCCCCGGCGCCGCCCGCGCGATTGCATTCGACTGCCCCTTGACCGCCGTGAACGACGGCGCGAATCTCTTCACGATCACCCAACCCCCCGGCCAGCAAATCCTCTGGGCCGAAGCGCGCGTGGAGCCGTGATGGGGACTGGGCCCGGCGCGCAGGCATACGGCATCTTGCCGAAACAGGCTCGCCAAGCTGCCCCACAGGCGTTATATCCCTACGCAATCATTAGTGTGCCACGGTCAAGCCCTGCGGGGCTTGCCCGTGTAGAGACATGGGAATGATGGGAGAATTACTGTCTCGTAAGAGGACGTCTGTCAGGTGCGAGGACGCCTGCTCCGAAAAAAGCGCCTCAGCTTCACCACAACAGCCTCGTCCAAACCAGATTACAGTATCCCAAACAAGGAAGCGGCAAAGGCTGGGAGCGCAGGTCGAAGACGCGCCGTGGTGGGCGTCCCCGCCTGCCAGGCGGCGAAGCCGCCGTCCATTTTCATCCTTAACGGGTGACGCGCCGCGTCATCAGCGCCGGCGCCCCAGCAGACCGGGAAGAGATCGAGGCACAGCCGTTCCGGCAGTCAGGGACAGGCGGGACGCCTATCCTACTTTCTCTCGTTACCACGGTCCACCGTGGTAACGCAGCACTATGCCGCTCCCGCGGCCCCACTCCGAGACTCCATGCCCCCAGCGACAGCCTCCCGCTTCCGGTGAGCTTCCCACCGCGCTCACCGCCAATCGCGGTCACCTGCCCTTCGCCGTCCCCGCCCCCCGCAACATCTCCACAAACGCCCGCTGCGCCTTCGACCTATACGCCCCCCGGCGCCACACCGCGCCCAGCGTCACCTCCGGCAACCCCGCCACGGGAATCGCCCGCAACTCCACATCCCCCGGGCGGACCACCATCTCCGGCAGAAAAGACAGGCCCACGCCCTCGGCCACATAGCGTTTGATCACTTCAAAGCTCCCGCTGTCCATGACCGCGGGCGGCGTGAAGTCCTGCTCCGCGAAAAAGCGCTCCAGGAGCGCCCCCGTCCGCGTGCCCGATTCCAGCAGCAGCAACGGCTCCCCCGCCAGCGCCTTCAGCGTCACCCGCTTCCGGCCCGCCAGCGCATGCCCCCGCGGCGCCACCAGCACAATCCGCTGGCGAAACAGCGGCGTCTCCTCCAGGTCCGGCTCCCCCGCCGGCAGCGTCACGATGCCCAGGTCCAGCGCGCCCTCCAGCACCTGCCGCGCGATCTGCGCGCTGCTCCGGTTCACCAGCGAAAGCCGCGTCTCCGGCATCAGCGCCGCGAACTCCCGCACCAGCGGCGGCAGCACGTACAGCGCGATCGTGTCGCTCGTACCCACCCGCAACTCCCGGCTCGCCGCGGACTCAAAATCCGCCACCTCGTGCGCCAGGCTGTCCACCGCCTCCAGGATCCGCCGCCCCCGCTCATACACCAGCGCGCCCATCGCCGTCGGCCCGCCCGTCTTCCGGTCGATGAGCGCATGCCCCGCCTCCCGCTCCAGCACCTTCAGCGCCTGGCTGATCGCCGGCTGTGAACGGTGCAGCCGCGCCGCCGCCGCGCGGAAGCTCCGGGTTTCAATGATCGCGCACAAACAGCGCAGGGATTCGAGGGTCACTTGGCGCCACCCTCCGCCTGGGAAGAATAATCAATCCGTGCCATTGCCTCTTCCGTGCGAAGTGTTCCTATCCAGTTAAAGGGTTTGGACTCCGCCCCGACAAATGCACACTCTAACCAGAAATCGTGCCAACCCTCAGGCTTTTTTCCCCGGCTTTCCCGGGCGCCAATAGCCGCGAGAAGGCGATCGCCCTCGGGCACCATGTACAATCCCCACGAGCTACGTGTGGGTGTGCTTCGCGACTCGCTTCCTCTCTCCCGGGTGTATGCGATGGCCCACTTCTGAAAGTAATCTCGCCATTCGGTGAGGTTCACGCCATCATAGCCCGTCCGAACGTTGAATGTGAGCTTGAAACGTTTAGCCCATGGAACCTTCGCATAGGAGAAGGACGGATACTCGGAATCTTTGAGGGCTTCCATCTTTACCTCGACGGGACAAGGGAGTTCCGGTCGCGCTGCGCGAATGCCCTTTAGAAACTGTAGAGCCTCATTCAGTTCATACGGAGCCTCGTTACTCGAATTCCCACGCCATTTGGACTGATCATTCCCATATACGAATAGACGGTCGCTGTCACGGTAACTGAGAGCCCAGACGAGTATTTCATCTATACCATCTCCGTCCAAATCCCGAAGCTCAAAACGATTGAAGCTGCCACCAAGACCAAGACCAGCATACACGCCGTCCAGCCGGTCTTCGAAGAGAACTTTGCCCGATTGCTTGAGTCGCAACACAATCTCGGCCGCGCCCCCCTCAGTCGCGGATGCCGAGCCGGGCTCGGCGACGAGTGCATCGACGACGCCGTCGGCATTGAAGTCTCCGTCAATCGTATACTTTACTTCGTCACGCTTCACCCGGTAATGGGCATCGTGATAGAGCTGACTGAAGCGATGTATGAACCCGTGACGGGTAGCCCAGGCCCCATTACTTACCTCGAAAATCTGGGTCAGGGTCATGAAGCGCCCAGCCATCCCACCACTATCATATTCAAACACCAGTGATCCGCGAAGCAACTCCAGATCTCCGTCACCATCCCAATCCTCCAGTACTAAGCGGCCACCTCGATCTACCGAGTCTATAGTCTCAATTCGCCGAAACTCGCCCGCAGGTGCGGTGATCGATATGAGAAAGAACAACCATACGCCTGCCCTCGATTTCATTTCTGTATCCTCCTGTGTTCCGGGCGCCGACGCCTCGCTGCCATAGGTTACTCAACAATATGGCGGCTCGCTTGGATTGTAAAGGGGGCCTCAACGGAATGAGGCTTCGGTGAGTGCAACGAAGTTCGGACGGGCTAAAGGGACAGCAGAGACAGCAGGATTCGAGAACACATACGGTCCTGAAATCCCTGAACTCTCTCAAGGTAACTGGTTAAGGCGAAATTATCACCTCAATCATATCATTTCATTGGACTTATGCCAAGCCCCCCGCGTATCCTATCCCCGTGAACCCACGCCGGGGGCTGCCCGGCCTGTACCCACCAGAGGAATCCCCCATGACCGAACCCAAGCAAGGGTTGAGTTACCGCGACGCGGGCGTCGACATCGACGCCGCGAATACCGCCATGAAGACCATCAAGGGCCTGGTCCAGCGCACCTTCAACGACAGCGTGCTGCAGGACATCGGCAGCTTCGGCGCGATGTTCAGCCTGGACCTCAAGGGCATCGACGACCCCGTGCTCGTGTCGAGCGTCGATGGCGTCGGCACCAAGCTGAAGCTGGCGTTTATGTCCGGCAAGCACGACACCGTGGGCATCGACATCGTGTCCCACTGCGTGAACGACATCCTGGTGCAGGGCGCGCGGCCGCTGTTCTTCCTGGACTACCTGGCGGTGGGCAAGCTGGACCCGGAGATCGTGGTGGAGGTGGTGCGCGGCATCACGACCGGCTGCCGCTACGCGGGCTGCGCCCTGATCGGCGGGGAGACGGCGGAGATGCCGGACATGTACCAGCCGGGCGAGTACGACCTGGCCGGCACGATCGTCGGCGTGGTGGACCGCAGCAAGATCGTGGACGGATCGAAAATCAATGCGGGCGACGCCATCATCGGCATCCCCTCCTCCGGCCTGCATACGAACGGCTACAGCCTGGCGCGCAAGATCTGCTTCGAGGTGGCGGGCCTCGGCATCCACGACCCCATCCCTGGCTTGGGCCAGACAGTGGCGGAAGCGCTGATGGAGCCGCACCTGAGCTACGCCAAGCTCATGCAGATCGTCATGAAAGTCGTGAACGTGAAAGGCATGGCCCACATCACCGGCGGCGGCATCACGGACAACTTCCCGCGCATCCTGCCGGACGGGCTCGCGGCGGAGATCGATCTGAACACGTGGAAGGCGCAGCCGCTGTTCCGCTTCCTCCAGGAAACGGGCAATGTCTCCCAGCCCGAGATGCTGCGCACGTTCAACATGGGCCTCGGCTTCCTGTTCGTCGTGCCGGAGCGCGAGGCGGAGAAGGCGCTGGAGACCGTCAGCCTCACCGGCACCGACGCCTACCTGGTGGGCCGCGTGGCAGCCGGCGAGACCCAGGTCCACTACACGGGCGACATCCGCTATGGCTAATCGCATCGAAGTCGCCATGCAGCCGGGCCGCCCGGATCCCGCCGGGGAGGCCGTCCGCCACACGCTCGCGGAAGACCTGCACATCGCAGCGGGGTCCGTGCGCGTAATCAACATCTATACCGTCCACGCCGCGCTTTCGTCCGACGAATTGGAGCGGGTGCGCGCGGAGCTCTTCACCGACCCCATCATCGAAACCTCGGCCATCAACCAGTCCCTCGCGCGCGACTTTGATTTCGTCGTGGAGGTGGGCTTCCGCCCGGGTGTGACCGACAACGTGGGCAAGAGCGCGCTGGAAGGCATCCAGGACACCATCGGGCGAAGGCTGCCCGCGGGCGCGGCGGTGTTCAAGTCGAAGCAATACGTTTTCAAGGGCATCGCCGAGGCGGACTGCCTCCGCGCGACGAAACGCTGTCTCGCGAACGACCTTATCGAGCGCTGGGTTATGAAATCGGCCGCGGAGATGGCCGCACAGGGCGACGCCCCCCTGCTCGACCTGCCGATCGTGACGGAGCAGAGCGATCCCGAGGTGCACCCCATCAACCTCGAGATCAGCGACGACGCCCTGATCGTCCTGAGCCGCGATATGATGCTGGCGCTGGATCTGCGCGAGATGCAGGCGATCCAGGCGCACTACCGCGACCCGGAAACCCGCGCGCGGCGTGCGGCGGCGGGCCTCCCCGAGAACCCGACCGACATCGAGCTGGAAATCCTCGCGCAGACGTGGTCGGAGCACTGCAAGCACAAGATCTTCGCGGCGGATGTGGACTACACCGACGCCGATGGCAATACCCGCCGCATCAACGGCCTCTTTCGCAACTACGTGAAGGCCACGACGGATATTGTGGGCGAAAAAGTGGACTGGCTCGTCAGCGTGTTCCACGACAACGCCGGCGTCATCAAATTCACCGACGATTACCACTTCGCCCTGAAGGCGGAGACGCACAACAGCCCCTCCGCCCTCGATCCCTACGGCGGCGCGATGACCGGCATTGTCGGCGTCAACCGCGACATCCTCGGCGCGGGTCAGGGCTGCCGCTGCATCTTCAACACCGACGTGTTCTGCTTCGCCTCGCCCGATTTCGACGGGGAAATCCCCGAGCGCCTGCTGCACCCACGGCGCGTGCTCCGCGGCGTGCACCGCGGCGTGAAGGACGGCGGCAACGAGAGCGGCATCCCCACGGTCAACGGCGCCATCGTGTTCCACGAGCGCTTCCTGGGCAAGCCGCTGGTCTTCTGCGGCACGGGCGGCCTCATCCCCGTCACGGTCAACGGCCAGCCCAGCGAAGAGAAGGGCGCGCGCCCCGGCGATCGCATCCTGATGGCGGGCGGCCGCATTGGCAAGGACGGCATCCACGGCGCCACCTTCTCTTCCGAGGAGCTCCACGAGGGCTCGCCCGCGACCGCCGTGCAGATCGGCGATCCGATCACCCAGAAAAAAATGGCCGATTTCCTCATGGAAGCCCGCGATCTCGGGCTTTACACCTGCGTGACCGACAACGGCGCCGGCGGCCTCTCCTCCAGCATCGGCGAAATGGCCGAGAAACCGGGCGGCGCAACCGTCTACCTCGACAAGTGCCCCCTGAAATACGCCGGACTCGCGCCCTGGGAGATCTTCCTGTCCGAGGCGCAGGAGCGCATGTCGCTGGCCGTGCCGCCGGAGAACGTGGCGGCCCTGCTCGACCTGGCGCGACGCCGCGAGGTGGAGGTCACGGATATCGGCGAGTTCAACGACTCCGGCCGCCTCGAAGCCTTCTATGGCGAAGAACTCATCGGGTCGCTCCAGATGGACTTCCTGCACGACGGCGTGCCCCGGATGCGTCTGCCCGCGAAACTCGACCCCATCGCGCTTACTCCCCCCACGCTGGAGCCGAAATCCGACCTGACGGCGGATCTGAAGGCCGTCCTCGGCGCGCTCAATGTGGCGAGCAAGGAGAGCTTCGTCCGCATGTACGATCACGAGGTCCAGGGGGCGAGCGTGCTGAAGCCCTTCCAGGGCGCGGATCACGATGGCCCGGGCAATGCGGCGGTGTTGCGCCCCGACCCCAATTCCCCCCGGGGCATTGCGGTCGCCTGCGGCATTACGCCGAAATACGCCGACCTCGACGCCTACCACATGATGGCCTGCGCCATCGACGAGGCCGTCCGCAACCTGGTGGCCACCGGCGCGCGCATGGGGACCATCGCCGGCCTGGACAACTTCTGCTGGCCCGACCCCGTGCAGAGCGAGAAGACGCCCGACGGCGCCCACAAAATGGCCCAGCTCGTCCGCTGTTGCGAAGCGCTGAAAGAGACCTGCGTCGCGTACGACATCCCCCTCATCAGCGGCAAGGACAGCATGAAGAACGACTACAAGATCGGCGACACCAAAATCTCGATTCCGCCGACCGTCCTGTTTACCGCCGCCGCCATCCTCGACGACGCCACCCGCGTGGTCTCCATGGACGCCAAGCGCGCCGGCGACGCCGTGTATGTGCTCGGCGAAACGCGCAACGAACTCGGCGGCAGCGAATACCTGGCGCTCTCGGGACAGCTCGGCGACAACGTGCCTGTCGTGGATCCTGCCCGCGCGCGTGCCCGATATGAAGCGCTACACCGGGTGATCGCTGGCGGGCTCGTGGCCTCCTGCCACGACTGCTCCGATGGCGGCCTCGGCGCGGCCCTGGCCGAAGTGGCCTTTGCCGGCGGATTCGGCATGGATCTCAACCTCGCGCCCCTGGGCGTGGGCGACGACATCGTGGCCCTCTTCAGCGAAAGCCAGAGCCGCTTCGTGGCCACGGCAAGCCCGGAGCATGCGGCGGCTTTTGAGGCGCTGATGGATGCTACGGGTTGCTACCGCCTCGGCGAAGTGACCACCGGTGGCCGCTTCGTCGTGCGGAGCGCGGCGGGAACCATCGTCGATGCGCCCATCGCGGAACTGAAAGAAGCCTGGCAGGCGCCGCTGCGCTACTGATTACGTCCCTTAGGCCGTTTAAGTCCTTTAGGTCCTTTAATATCCGGGAGACACCCATGTGTCCATAAACGCCCTCATCCTCACCGGTTTCGGCATCAACTGCGATCATGAAACCGCGCTGGCCTTCGAAATGGCCGGCGCCACGGCCCGCCGCGTTCACCTGAACGATCTGGCGGAGGATCCCGCGCGTCTCGAGGATTTCCAGATCCTGGCGATCCCCGGCGGCTTTTCCTTCGGGGACGACGTGGCCTCCGGCCGTATCCTGGCGAATCGCCTGCGCTACCGGCTCGGCGGCCCCCTGAAGGACTTTCTCGGAGCGGGCAAGCTGGCCATCGGCATCTGCAACGGTTTCCAGGTCATGGTGAAGATGGGCCTCCTGCCGCTCTTCGACGGCGAATTCACCCAGGAAGTCACCCTGACCCACAACGATTCCGCCCGATTTGACAACCGCTGGGTGCGCCTGCAAGCGGTCGCGAACACGCGCTGCGTCTGGACGAAGGGAATCGAGACCCTGGAAGTCCCGGTGCGCCACGGGGAGGGCAAGTTCATCCCGCGCGACGACGCCGTTCTCCAACGCCTGCGGGATCAGGGCCAGGTGGTGCTGCGCTTCGCCAACGCCGACGGATCCCCGGCGGGCGGGGCCTTTCCGGCCAACCCCAATGGTTCCACGGACGATATCGCGGGTATCTGCGACCCGACGGGGCGGGTATTCGGCCTGATGCCGCATCCGGAAGCGTTTCTGCACCGCACGAACCACCCCCGCTGGACGCGCGAGGCGCTGCCGGAGGAGGGCGCGGGGCTCCAATTGTTCCGGAACGCCGTCGATTTCGCCGGGCAGAAGCGGCTTCAGCCCGCCTGATGGCCCCGGGGACGGCCTCCCGCGCGAGTGGCTGTACCCGCGGAGAACCCAGAAAGGCAAATTTGACCATGTCCGAACCACGAGAATCTTCCCTGCTTCGAATGGACAATATCGGCATTATTGTCGACGACCTCGACGCCATGGTCGCTTTCTTCCTTGAGCTCGGCCTGGAGCTGGAAGGCAAGGCTAGCGTTGAGGGCGATTGGGTCGATCGGCTCGTTGCGCTCAGGGGCGTCCGGTGTGATATCGCCATGCTGCGGACGCCGGATGGCCATGGCCGGATCGAGCTGAGCAGCTTTCAGAAGCCGAAGGCGCACCCCGCGGATCCGCATGCGCCGGTGAACACGCTCGGTCTACGCCGCCTGATGTTCGCCGTAACGGATATCGACGAGGTCCTGGGCCGCCTGCGGAAGCATGGAGCCGAACTCATGGGCGAGATGGTGCAATACGAGGACCACTACCGCCTCTGCTATCTGCGTGGCCCCGAAGGCATTATGATCGCGCTGGCGCAACCCCTGCGAGAGTGAGCGGCGGCGGGTCGTTTCAGGCCAAAACGCTAGAATTTCGCGTCCAGCGCGTCCAGCAGTTCCTTCCCTCTCACGGTGCACTCCTCCGATGCGCACCGGCCGCTCTCTGTTTGCGTCCAGACGCCGGATGCCTCGCGCGTGAAGAAAAACTCGAACCCGTCGATGGTGTTGGTATCCGCGTATTCGACATAGACGGAGATCTTGCCGGACGGCGTTCCCCAGAACACCCACGGTTTCGAGGCGACCACATCGGCCGCCATCCGCCCGATCGCGGGGCCGCCCTCGCCCGGCTGCTGGAATTCGTCCAGCTTGGCCGAAGACAGCAAGGCCAATTCCCGCTCCAGCCGGCGCAAGTGCAGCGCATTGGCCACCCAGGCGGCGACGAGCAGGACAAGGACAGTCAGGGCCACCGGCGTGGACCATCGATTTCGGGGCTTT
The DNA here is from genome assembly GCA_019637335.1 of Candidatus Hydrogenedentota bacterium. Classification (NCBI taxonomy): domain Bacteria; kingdom Pseudomonadati; phylum Candidatus Hydrogenedentota; species Candidatus Hydrogenedentota bacterium. The sequence goes on from JAHBVV010000027.1 coordinate 37,859, forward strand.
TGTTCCATGCTATGTCCCTTTTGCGCGTTTGAATTCCGGACCTTCCTGGCGCTCTCGGCGGGTTCCCGGGCGCCCGGATAATACGCCGGAAGGCCGGAGTATGCAAATGCGGGCGCGCGCCCGTATAATATCCGCGTAGACACCCGTACCACTGAGAAGAACCGGTAACGCCCGTGACTGAGCCACCCTTCGAATATATCGACACGCAGGAAGGATGGGATCGCTGTGTGACACGCTTTGAAGCAGAACCCGCGGTCGCGATCGACTTGGAGGCCAACAGCCTCTTCGCCTATCGGGAGCAAGTGTGCCTGCTCCAATTCTCCATAGCGGACCGGGACTATATTGTGGACCCGCTGGCGGGCCTGAACCTCGATCGCCTCGGCGACCTCCTCGCCAATCCCGCCGTCGAAAAGGTGTTTCACGCCTCCGAGTACGACATGATGCTGCTGAAGCGGGATCATGACTGGACAATCGTGAATCTCTTCGACACCATGTGGGCCGCCCGGATTCTGGGCTACAAGAACATGGGGCTCGCCTGGTTCCTGCAGGAATTCTACGGCGTAGAGCTGAGCAAGAAACACCAGAAGGCCAACTGGGCCCTCCGCCCGCTGACCCCGGACATGCTGGCCTACGCCCAGGCCGACACCCACTACCTGCTCCGCTTGCGCGATGAGCTCCACGGGCGGCTCGAAGAAGCGGGACGCCTCGACGAGGCCAGCGAGATCTTCGCCGAGCAGTGCCGCGTGCGGCTGCCGGACCAGACCTTCGACCCCGATGGATTCTGGGGCCTCCGGGGAGCCCGGCATCTTACCCCCGCCCAACTGGCGACCTTGCAGGCGCTCTACCTCTTTCGGGACGAGGAAGGGCGGCGCCGGGACCTCCCGGTTTTCAAGGTGTTGAACAACGAAGCCCTCTTGAACATGGCCCGGGAGGCCCCGAAAACCCGAAAGGCGCTCGCCGCGATCCACGGCGTGGGCCCGCGCAATGCCGACCGCTACGGCGATCAGCTGCTCCGGATCATCCGCGAGGCGCGCAAGGCCCCGCCGCCCGAACTGCCCGCGCGCAAGAAACGCCAGGATCAGGGCATCATCGATCGATTCGAGCGCCTCTCCCAGTGGCGCAAGGAGCGGGCCGTCGCGCGCGGAGTCGAATCCGACGTCATCCTTTCGCGGGAGACGATGTGGAGCATCGCGCGGTCCAATCCGGACTCGCTGGACGCCCTGGCCCGCGTCGACGGCATGGGCCCCCAGCGCATGAACCAGCACGGGGAACAGATCCTATCGGAACTGAACGAGGAGATGGCGGATCCCGTGCCTCAGCCCATGGAAGGCGCCTGAACGGCGGGCGTCGGCCCGCGGCCGCATATGCTATTTTCTCCGGGGCGCGGGCAATCCATACCCGACAGCCCTGCATGAATTCGAAAGGGACGGCGCCATTCATCCATTGAACCAAAACCTTGACGAAGCCGCAACGCCCGACGCGGCCCTGCCCCGCCTGGCCCGGGTGGTCCAAATCGAGAACAGGCTGCTCCTCATCCGCTATGCGCTGGTGGGCGTCTATATAATTCTGAACCGATTCGATCTGGAGGGAGCCCTCAACCGGAACGCGCTCCTGCTCTTCATCGCCACCCTCGTGGCCCACAACATCCTCGTCCATGCGATTTCGGCCTCGGGGCGCGTCGCCTGGTACCTGGGCAACGGCAACACCCTCGCGCACCTGGCCTCCACCACCGCCGTCGTCGCCCTCACCGGCGGCGAGTCCAGCCCCTTCTGCCTGCTGTATTTTCTCATTCTACTGGCGCAAGTCCTGTACGCCCCCCACTTCCGCCGAACCTACACCGTGCTCCTGCTTTGCGCCGTGGCGTTCAGCGCGGCGGTGATCGTCCGATATTTCACGATCGGGGCCGTGCCCCAACTCCTCCCGCTCTGCATCGTCTACCTCGCCCTCTCCCTCTGCTACCAGCTCATACAGAGCCTCGCCAACCTCCTCTACACGATCGAATTGGGCCTGCAAAACCGCGCCCAGGAACTCGCCTCCTCCAAAGCCACCCTGCGCACCATCCTCGACGCCGCCGACGGCCCCATCATCGTCTACGACGACAACGAATTCATCACCGAGGTGAATATACGCGCCTGCGAATTCCTCCAGTGCCCCCGCGAGTCCCTGCTGGGAACCCGATTCCGCCAGTACCTCTTCGACGACGGAACCCTCCCCCACAAACTCGCCACACTCAAGTCCCGAGGCGAATACCAGGGCGAAGCCATCGCCGTCCTGCCGGAGGGCGACGAGCTCAACGTCACCGTGTCCGTTCGAAGCTACATCCGGGAAGGCCGCCGCTTCTTCGTCGCCCTCCTGCACGACATTACGGAACAAAAGCACCTCCAGGAGGCCACCCGGACCGCCAACCTGGAGCTCGAAAAAATCAACCGCGAACTCCAGCAGGTCGACACCCTGCGCAACGAATTCTACGCCACCGTGTCCCAGCGCCTGCGCTCGCCCCTCTCCGCCATCCTCGGCTATACCGACCTCCTCCTGAACGAAGAGCTCGGCGAACTCAACTCCGGCCAGCGCAAAGCCCTCCAGACCTGTCGCCGGAGCGTCGCCCGCGTCTTCGGGCTCGTGGACGAAGTCTTCGAGGCGCGCTCCGCATCAAGCGACCGCGATCCCGTCCATCCCGCGCCCGTAGCCGCCCGCCCGGGGCGCCACCAGCCGCCGCCCTGATCCCCGAAACGCCGCCCGCCAGTTGATTCCCCCGGGATGCGCGTGAGACAATGAACGCCCCCGGAATTCTTCGTCCGAACTCGCCGAATCACACTACCACAGAAGGAGTATACCGCCATGTCCCAGATCGAAGGGAAGGCCCTGGTCGCACAGGGCGGCGGCCCCACGGCCGTCATCAACCAGAGCGTCGTGGGCGCCGTCCTCGAAGCGCGCAAATTCCCGCACGTGACCCACGTCTACGGCGCGCTCCACGGGGTCAACGGCATCATCAACGAGAACTTCCTCGACCTCACCGAGGCCACGACCCACAACCTCGAAATCGTCGCCAACACCCCCAGCTCCGGACTCCTTTCCACGCGCGATAAACCGGACGTCGCCTACTGCAAAAAGATCTTCGAAATCTGCAAAATACACGGCATCCGATTCTTCATGTACTGCGGCGGCAACGACAGCGCCGACACCTGCCGCATCGTGAACGAGGAAGCCGACAAGGCCGGCTACGAGCTCCGCGTCATCCACATCCCCAAGACCATCGACAACGACCTCCTCGTCACCGACCACTGCCCCGGATTCGGCTCCGCCGCCCGCTACGTCGCCCAGGCCTTCGCCGGCGTAAACCTCGACAACCGCGCCCTCCCCGGCGTATACATCGGCGTCGTCATGGGCCGCCACGCCGGCTTCCTCACCGCCGCCTCCTGCCTCGCCCGCAAATATCCCGACGACGGCCCCCACCTCATCTACGTCCCCGAGCGCCCGCTCAGCAAGAAGCAGTTCGTCGATGACGTCGCCGCCGCCTACAAGAAATACGGCCGCTGTGTCGTCGCCGTCTCCGAAGGCGTCGTCGACGCCAAAGGCCGCCCGATCGCCGAGCAATTCACCGGCGGCGAAAAAGACGCCCACGGCAACGTCCAGCTCTCCGGCACCGGGGCCCTCGGCGATCTGCTCAGCTCCTGGGTCAAGGAAGGCACCAAGATCTCCCGCGTCCGCGCCGATACCCTCGGCTACATCCAGCGGAGCTTCCTCGGCTGCGTCAGCGAATCCGACAAACGCGAAGCCCGCGAAGTCGGCGAAAAGGCCGCCCAGTTCGCCATCTGGCACAACCTCGACGGCTCCGTCGCCATGCGCCGCGTCGGCGACTACGCCATCGAATATTTCCTCACCCCCCTCGAAACCGTCGCCCGCAAGAGCCGCGAAATGCCCGCCAAGTTCATCAACAAGCAAGGCAACTACGTCACCGACGCCTTCCGCGCCTACGTTGCGCCCCTCGTCGGCGACCTGCCCCACGTCGAACGCATCCACGCCCCCCGCGTCGCCAAGATCGCCAACAAAGGCAAGTAACGCGCGGCACGGCCAGAAGGCGCGAGCCAGCTCGCATCAAACACAACGGGGCGCCCCCGCGGGGGCGCCCCGTTCTCTATTTCGCGCCCCCGGCGCCCGCCCCCGCACACACGCCCGGCGAAATTTTTTTTGACACGGGGACCCGAAATTCTATACACTTCCCATCCCGGTGCCGGGATAGCTCAGTTGGTAGAGCAGCGGACTGAAAATCCGCGTGTCGGCAGTTCGACTCTGCCTCCTGGCACCATTTTATCTTTTATACCTCTTTGAGGGCTGGAATAGCTCAGTCGGTAGAGCGCTTCACTCGTAATGAAGAGGTCCGGGGTTCGATTCCCCGTTCCAGCTCCAGTAAGTATTTGCCACCAAGCGACTTATCATCTCAGTTGTTTGGTGGTTTTCTTTTGCATGGACGCCGCGTTCTCGGGGCTTGCAGGTTTGTATGCGCGGCGGCATCCCGCGCTTACTCCAATGTGGGATACACGATCTCCCCCCGGAGTTGTGCTTCTCCGCCTTCCTTCTCGTAGACGCCGTAGAAGATGGAGCACGAATCGAGCCACACGGTCAGGCGGTGGAGTTCCTCGTCTGTGAGTTCGACGCCGTGGTGATCCTGTGAGAGCAGGGCGTACAACTTCGAGGCTCGCGCGCCGAACTTCCCCGGGGTTGTGCGGTGGGGGTTCCCGTACCGCCAGAAGCCATAGTCCGGGGCGAGGCTGTGGTAGGAAGCGAACCAGATCTTCGCGCCGTCCGCAATCACCTCGCTGTCCAGCCTTGGCGCGTCCTTGCCGGGCTGGTGGCAGCTTACGCACTTGGCGTCGAGCACCGGCTGCACGAGCCGGGGATAGCTGAAGGGATTGGTTCCGTCCACGTCGGGCGTGAGGGGTAGCGCTGTCCGTTGCATCGCGATGGGTTTGGTATTCATGGCCATGGGCGCCGAGGTTTTCGGCTCGTGGCACCCCTGGCAGGAGAGGCGCTCTCCGGGCTTGAGGTAGGTGGAGGAGCGCATCGATTGTATCGCCAGACCCTTCTCGTCCAGCGCCTGGAAGAACAGCTCAACGTTGGGCGGGGCGATGAAGTGGGCGCTGCCGTCTTTTTCGACGGGCGTGGTTCCGAGGACGTAGCGCGCGAGGATCACGGAATCCGAGCCTTCTTCGCCGGGCAGCCGCATGCCGATTTCATGCGGCGGTTCACCGGACGGGACCGACATCGGGATGATCTGGTATACGCGCAACGCGGCAATCCGGGCGCCGTCGGGCCAGGGCATATGGCTGTCGTACACGTTGGCGATCGCGACCGTTGCTTCCGCGTCTGGATCGTCGGGCAGCGGCGAGGGGATGATCGGCGGCGCGGTGCGGGCGCGCAGAGGAATCGGATTCTGACAGGAAATGTCGGGGTCGCGGTAGAGCAGTTCCTTGTTCCCGAAGACATCCACGAGATAGATCCCGTAGTTGCCGGCGAGTTCGTCCGTCCCCTGCATGCCCTGCTCCGGCGTCATCTGGTCATCGTACGCGCAGAGGTAGTACTGTTCGCTGAGGGGCCAGGCGGTTCCGTAGACCTGGGCGCCGCCCTGCGACTCTGGAAAGTCCACTTCGGGTGTGACGCGCCTGACCGGGGCCATTCCGTCGTCGTCCTTCACCCTCGGGTCAATTACGATGAGCGAACCAAAGGCCTGGCCGTGGTGCGGCGTGGCAGTCGCCACGAATTTGTGCGATGCGGGGATAGCGCGGATGTCCATTTCCATGTCCGCGCGGGCCTTGCGGGGGCTGAAATTGCCGTGGACCGCGCGGGAATCGCGCCCGTCGGGCTTGGTGATCCAGGGGTGGTGCGCCACGCACCCGTGCCGGTCCACGTAATCCCAGCGCGTGTAGATAATTTGCCCGTCATGGGTAACGCTCGGGTGCCACTCGTTGGTTTCGTGGGGGCTCAGGCAGCGTATGTCCGTGCCGCTGCTGTCCATGTCGTAGAGGGTATAGGTTGGGCAGACGCGCCCGCAGCGCAGATAGCCGCCCCGGCGCTCGGTGATGAACGCGATGCGCCCATCGGGCATCCAGCAGGGGTCGAAGTCGTTCCATGTGCCGTCGGTCAGTTGCGCCAGCCCGGTACCGTCAACATTCGTCTTGAAGATATGGTAACTGCGCCCCGGATGCCAGTGTCCCCGCGATGGGTCGGTGTGGTATCGGTGCTCGGTGTCTCCCTCGCATTCCGTGTACGCAAACAGGATCTGCGCGCCATCGAAGGAGAGATCCGGCGACAGAAAGGAACCGCCCGCGAGCGTTTGTCCCGCGAGACGTCCATGTTCCACCACGGATTCCGCGAGCAGATCCGTGACGGCGGGTTCCGGGCCGAATGGATTGTGCAGCACGAACAGCCCGCCGCCCGGCCGCGCGTTGACGCCGTAATACTGATCGCACATGTGGTTGAAGCTGGCCCGATGCCGCTTCAGGAATAGCAGTCGATCAAAATCGAGCAGTGGATTCGCGAAGGCAATCTCGCGCCGCAGCAGGCAGGCCTCGGTATACAAATCGCGCCGCGCGGCCCCGGATTCCATCGCGGTCGCGTCACTTCGCGCCTTGAGTTCATCGAATCGCGATTTCAATCCCTGGAGCCGGGCGTTTGCGGGGGAATCCAGCGCGAGGAGGTCGTCCAGCAGCGCGCCGGTGCGCCGCAGCACAATATCGAGGGGATCGCGGTCGCCGGGTTGAATAAGGGCGGCCGGATGGAAGGTTTGCGCCGCATGCCCGGCGATGGCGTCGCGCCGGGCCAGGTCCGCGGTCAGGGTTTCGTACTGGCGCGCCATTTCCGAATCAAGTCCGGGGACAATCGGTTCTCCGCCGTGGGCTGCGAGGGCCGGAAGGGCGCCCGCCAGGATCAGGCTGATGAAGGAAAGGGTGGTTGCAGGGCTCGCGATGGCGTGTCTCACGGCCAAAACTCCTTCGTAATCGGCAATGCGGCGCCGAATTCAGTGCAGCACTTCGCCCAGCAGCGGATTGCCCGGCACATCGAGAATCTGCACGCTGGAGATCGTCTTCATGGTCTTGTGGTCCTGAAAAGTCCACACGACTTCCTTGTCCCGTGTAACCTCGATCAGGTGCGGCGCCTGGCCAAACTGGTCGCGCCCCACCCAGTTCGCCAGAACGGTGTTCCCGTTTGGCAGCCGGTGGACCCCCGCGACAAACTTGAGCGATATGCCGGGCAACTCGTCGTGCGCCACTTTCCAGACTTCCCGGCCATCGGGATCCACTTCAAGGACCATCGGGGCCTCGCGCATGTCGCCACAAGTAATCAGCGTGTTCCCGTCGGGAAGCCGGATCGCGCTGTGCGGGCCGCCGGGCGCGGCGAATTCCTTGACCACGGTCCCGTCCTGCGCGTATTCCCGGACGATTTCCTGGCCCGAATGCGCCACCAGGTAATTGCCGTTGACCAGCTTTCGGGCATTGCGCATGAAGATATGGCCGCCGTCCTCGCCCTCGGGAAGCAGCCGAAGTTCGCTGACGATTGCGCCGGCGGGGTCCACCTCCAGGAGGCGCCCGCTGTTGCACTCGGCGATGAACGTGTTGCCGTTGGCCAGGGGCTGGCAGGCGTAGATTTCGCTATCGGAAGCGTAGCGAAACACGATCTCCTTGTCCCGGTTGACCCCGGTCACGCCCGTGCCGGTGTTGAAAAGCAGGTTGCCATTGGGGAGCACCCAGATATCGTTGCAGGCGCCGCCGGTTTCGTATTCCCACTCCACCTCGCCGTCCGCGTTCACCAGAAACACCTTCTGGCCGGTGTAGTCCGCCGCCGCAAAGTGGTGGCCCGGGCCCGTCTGCACGGCTTGCTCCGAGGTCTCCTGCGCGGTGGCTCCCGGCAAGTTTGCGAGCAACACACACAACACAGGCGCCAGGGCTTTAATGAGCATATGCGGTTTCATTCCGTCGGTCTCCCCGCCACTTCCGGCGGCAGTTGGTTTTCACCCCATTATTCGAGCGCGGGACCCTCAATACGCTCTCCCCGCTGTTGGCGGGCTTGATCCTCGGGCCTGAAGGTTCCGTAAAACAGCGCATTGGCGTCCATCCAGGTCACCAGCCGCTCGATTTCGTCCGATGCCAGCTCGACCCCCTCATGGCCCGCGAACAGCATCTTCATGAGTTCACTGGCGCGCGCGCCGAAGCGGTCCGCGCCCGCCGCGGGTTCGCTGTTATCCTCCAGGCTCGCCCCCCACGCGGAGTAGGGCACCCGTTTGGCCAACTCCACATACGATTTGGTGTAGTGGCCTTCGGGCGCGCCGGTCAGATCGATATGCGGCCCCAGCGAACCGGCGAGCGGCTCGGCGCCATGGCATGAGACGCAGTGCTTGTCGAGCACCGGCTGCACCAGCAAGGGGTAGCTCAGCGGCTTGGAGCCATCCGGACCCGGCTGGAGTGCCGAAGGATCGCGGCGCAGGGCCAGGCCCGCGGGGGCGTGGGGCGGCGCGCTCATGCGGTCCTCGTGGCACCCGACGCACGAGGCCTGTTCGCCCGGTTGGAGGTAGGTGATGCTCCGCATGGTATGGATCGCCTGGCCGCGCTCGTCCAGCACCTGGAAACTCAGCGGGAGCCGGGCGGGCGCGCGGAAAAAGGCCGAGCCATCTTCTTCCACCGGCGCCGTGCCGAGCACCTGTCTGCCCGGCGAGGCGTTCGCCAGACCAACGGGCGGATTATTGGCGTGGGGCGTGGTCTTCGGCAGCACCTGCAGAATGCGAAGCCCCTTGACACTACCCGGGGGCAATTCCACGTTGCTCTGGTACACGTCCTGGACGAAATATGTGCCCTCCTCGCCCAGGCGCGGGTCGAGGCGATCGGGCAACACGGGCGGCCGGTGTCGCGCGCGAAGGGGAACGGGCCACTGGCTCGCGATGTTCAGGTCGCGGTAGATCAATTCCTTGTTGCCGAAGGCATCCACGAGATACAGCCCGAACATATTGGCCTTGTTCGCGTCGGGCTCGCCGATGAGCGCGTCAAAGCTGTAGGCCGCGAGGAAGTATTTTTCGGAAAGCGGGAAGGGGCTGCGGTAGCAATGGCCGGGCCAGCGCCGTTCCTCTTCCGGCGTCACGTAGTCCTTCGGGCTCCCTGGCGCATGCCAGTTCTTCGGGAGCACATAGGTTTCGCTTTCGGGGAAGGGCGCGTCCGGGGTCAGGCGCGTGATTGGCGCGAGCCCATCGATCCCCCTGGTGGTATCCAGGAGGATGATCGAGCCCGCCGTCATCGCGTGGTGCGCCGCGGCGGTCGCCATGACCCGGGACGAACCGGACACAGGCCGCGCTTCCCACACCCCCACGGGATTGAGCGTGTTGTTGCCATAGTAGGCCAGGGGCGAACTGCCGTCCGGGTGGGTTACCCACAGCTGCTGGTAATGGACCGCGTTCCGATCCACGTAGTCCCAGCGCGTGTAGATCACGCGGCCGTCCTCCAGCACCGCGGGATCCCACTCCTGCGTCTCGTGGTAGGAGACGGTGCGGGGCGCGCTGCCGTCCGCTTCCGCGACGGCCAGGGTGTATACGTCGCAAGGCCCGGCGCCACATCGGTGGTAGCCGCCGCGCCGCGTGGAAATGAACATGAGCTTTCCGTTGGGCAGCTCCTTCGGCGAGAAATCGTTGTAGGGGCCCTCGGTCAGTTGCCGGAGTCCCAAACCGTCGGGCCGGATTTCGTAAAGGTGGTAGAAGCGATCGAGCCGCGCGGGGTCGTCCTGGGGAATCATGCTGGAGACTTCGCAGTAGGCGAAGAGGATGCGATCCCCGTCATAACTTACCTCTGGCTGCATGAAGCTGCCCTCGGGCAGCTGGCCCTGGGTAAGCGCGCGGGTGCGCATGTTTTGGCCGGGCAATTCCAACACGAACAACCCACCGCCCGCCCGAGCGCAACGCCCGTAGTACTGGGTGAGCTGGTGGCTCATGTCGCCGGTGATATGTTTGGCGAATACGAGCGGCCCGACAGCCGCCAGCGGGTTGGATAACGCGATTCGACGTCGCAGGTGGTGGGCTTCCCGCCAGAGCGTCTCCCAAGCCGGATCGTCGCCATCCAGATTTGCCCCGATAAGCCTGGTCAATGTGTCCCGCACGCCCTGCCATTGCACCGCCAACTCCTCCAGTGCGACACCGCTCTCCTGCAAGTCGCTCAGGAGCAGGCCGCCTCGGGCGATCGTGCGCTCTATAGCGGCGGCATAGGTTACCGCCTCGCGCTCCGTCTCGATGCCGTCCTGCATGCGCCAGTCCCACTCGATGAGGGCCGATTCCATGCCCGGGCGCAAGGCGGGCAGCTGGGGCGGCGGATAGACTTCTTCCGCAGGTGGATCGGGCAATGCCTGAAGGGCTTTCGCGCCCCGATCCGTTACCCACCGAAGATTCCGCCATCGCACGAGCGATTCGCCGCTTCCGCCGCCGCGTGTGGAAAGGCGGATTGCGGTTTCGTCGCCCGTTGGCTCCGCCGCCACCACAATGTGGTTCGGACCCGGAACCAACGCGACGGACTTCGCCTCGCCGCCGTCCACCGAGACGATGACTTCGGCGCCCTCGCCGTGGAGATGCTCCACAGTGGCTTCGATAGAGAATGGAGTTTTTACATTCGCGGCGGGAATGACCAACTCCGCCACTTCGCCCGGATTCACGCACACGGCGAAGCCGGATTCCCCCAGCGCCGCCACTTGGGGCCCCGACGCATTCGCGATTAGATAAAAGCTCGCAACCGCGTAGCTGGGCGCGGGCGCCGGTTCGCCGGACAGCAGCACGGACGGCAGGCCGAATTGCGGCGCATCCGGGTCGCGCAGCAGCCGCGCGTTGGCCCAGTTCGCCATATCGCACGCTATGCCATCGCCCGCGTCGCCGGACACGAGCCGCAATTCCCGCGCGCCCGCCAGGGATACGTTCACCGATTGCGCGGGATCGCTGTCCGTCATGATCCCGCTGTCGAATCGGAGCGCTCCGTCCACAAATACCTGAAAGATTACGCTGCCCTTACCGCCGCCCTGCCAGTGCACCCCGACCTCCGCGGCAAACGCGGTGTAGGCGTCCGGGGGCAATGTGAAGACCAACTCCCCGGGCGCGTGGTGGCCGATCCCGTGTGCGAAGGTCGTCTCGCCCAGCTGCAATGGCGATCCCGGGCGCCCGCCAGCCGGCGCGGCGGCGGTGTCGATGCCGAGCGCGCCCCAGCCCTGGCTGGATCGGACGAGGAGTGAATCGAGGGCCGCGCCCAGGGGATCGTGGGGCAGGGCAATCACGGGCGTTGCGCAGAGCAGCGCAAAGACGGGCAATATCCGAAGGCGGCGTGCAGGGTTCATGTACAGACACCCTTCCCGGTCAAAGACGTTGGACAGGAGGCGGGGCGGGACCATCTGCGGGCGCTTGGAATGTGGTACGGGCGCAACGGATGGATGCGGCCTGCACGCGCCAGGAGTCTCTCCACTCGAGGACCAGATGATTCTGTCCCTCTGTCTTCTACGCGAATGATACGCCTTCGATAGCGGCGCGCGCAATCGAAAGATTCGCATCAACCCGTATTGACAAAATTGGAAGCCGCATGCGACTATGCTTGCAGGGGACGGGGGAACAACGCGTCCCGTGTGTGCCGCGCACGGCATTTCATAGTGCCCCGCGCGCCAGAATCGGCATTGCCATGCATGTCCGGCTTATCCAGACGCTTCTTCTGCTGTCCGGGGGGCTCCTCCCGGCCGCGGGTCAATCCTTTACCCTCGACGCGGAGCACCAGCTGGAATTCGACGCGATTGCCGCGCAGATGCGGGAGTACCGGGAGCATACGGCGGCGCAGGCGCGCCTGCAAGCGGAGAGTCTGCATCAGGCGGCGCTCATCGCCCTGGACGACGGGCATCCCGTGGATGTTGTGCTGCGCCGGACCCGTGCGCTGCTTGACGATTTGAAGGCCGCCCCCTCGGCGCCGGATCTGGAGGCGGAACAGCAAGCGCTCGCGGCCCTGCGGGATAAGCGCATCGCTTCGCGCGTGCTCCCCGACGCGGACGAGACCGCCATGCGCCTGTTCGCCGAAGCCTGCGCACTCCGGCGGCGGATCGCCTTCAAGAATCCGCTGCTCGATTTCGACCGCATCATTTTTCTGACCCACCAGCGGGCGCGTTATGAACACATGGTGGACCAATACTACGGTTTTCACGCGGAACCTGTCGGCGGCATCTACGTTCTGGAAAAGCCGTTCTCGGGCGCGCCCACGGTCCGGCAGCTCCTCCGGGATGTTCCCATCGCGAATGGGCGGCTGGCCGGCAGGACGCTCGACAACGGCTCGTTCATATCCCTGGATCTGGATTTCGAGGGCGAGCAGATCCTCTTCGCCTGGTCGGAAGCGCAGGTGCCCGTACCTCCCGAAGATCTAACCCCGCACGAGGATCTCTTCACGCCGGAGAGCACCTACCACATATTCAAGGCGGATATCGCGGAGACGGCCCTGACCCAACTGACAGACGGCGCCTACAACGACTTCGATCCCTGCTGGTTGCCGAATGGGAGGATCGCGTTTATCTCGGAACGGCGTGGCGGTTATTTGCGCTGTGGGCTCCGCCCCAATCCCACGTTCACCCTGCACGGCATGCGCGCCGACGGCTCCGACATTATCACGCTGAGCTATCACGAAACCCACGAGTGGCATCCAAGCGTCAACAACGACGGCATGATCGTGTATACCCGGTGGGACTACGTGGACCGCGATTCGGACATCGCCCACCACCTCTGGTTGACGTATCCGGACGGCCGGGATCCGCGGACCTCGCACGCGAACTATCCGGAATTTCGCGAGTCCCGCCCCTGGATGGAGCTGTCCATTCGCGCGATCCCCGATTCGCGCAAGTACGTGGCGGTCGCCGCGCCGCACCACGGGCAAAGCTATGGATCGCTGGTGCTGATCGATCTCGCCGAGCCCGACGACCGCGCCATGTCGCAGATCAAGCGAATTACCCCGGACACGGCCTTTCCCGAATCGGAGGAATATCCCGGCGTTCAATGCCCGCCCCACGCCGGGCGCAACCGCCAGCGGGCGGAGCGCTATGGGGCGCCGTGGCCCCTGAGCGAGAACTACTATCTCGCCGTGTATGACCCGGGCCAGAAGCACTATGGGCTCTACCTCGTGGACGCCTTCGGCAATCGGGAGCTGCTCTACCGCGATCCGGAGGTGGCCTGCCTCGACCCCATCCCCCTTCGCCCGCGAACGAAACCCCCGATAATTCCCAGCCTTACCCGGCAGGCCGAGGAGGACCGCGTGGGCCCGATGCCCTCCACCGGTCATCTGGCGATTATGAACATATATGACAGCGCGCACGCCTGGCCCGACGATACGAAAATCACCGGGATGCGGATCATCCAGATGTTCCCGAAGACAACCCCCGCCGCGTCCGATCCCCAGGTTGGCATTGGCGATCAGTCCCTCGTGCGCGGCGTGCTCGGGACGGTCCCGGTAGAGGCCGATGGCAGCGTCTTCTGCGAGGCCCCCGCGGGGATTCCCTTCTATTTTCAGGCCCTGGACGAAAAGGGCCGCGCGGTCCAGACCATGCGATCCGTCACCTACCTCCACCCCGGAGAAATGCTGTCCTGCGCGGGCTGTCACGAGGACAAACAGAGAACAGTTCCGTTCACGGGAAACGGCGCGCCACTCGCGATGCGGCGGCCGCCGTCGAAACCAACGCCCGAAGTGGACGGCGCGTATCCGGTCTCCTTCCCCAGGCTCGTGCAGCCGGTGCTGAACAAGCATTGTGTCGATTGCCACGCGAAGGACGATGCCGCGCCCAGCCTGGCGGCGGACGCATTCGGCAAGTGGGGCTGGACGGACGCCTACCACACCCTCGCGCCCTTCGCCTGGGCGAAGCACGGGGGCAATGGCGCCCTGAAGAAGAATGTTACTTCGTATTCCATCCCCGGCCAGGTCGGCGCGATGGGCTCCACACTGCTGCCCTACCTCGAAGAATCGCATTATGGCGTCAAACTCACCGACGCCGAACGCTACCGGATAACGCTCTGGCTCGACTGCAACAGCGTGTTCTACGGCGCCTACCACGACGCGGAAATGCAGGCCCGGGGCGATCTCATCCGTCCCTGGCTCGAATAGGAGAGGTCTATGCGCCAATTCATGCCCGCGGTCGCCTTGCTACTCGTGTCCGCGGCGGCCACCTTCGCCGAAACCCCGCCCGGCGCGCTGGAGACGACCAACCCCACCCTGCTCGAAAACGCCCTCGCCGGCCCCCTCGCCGGGACGGATGAGATCGTATTCGCGCTTCGCAAGCCCGGAAAGGACGGCCACTGGTACGCAAACTTCAGCTACTACGCGGAGGGGCCGGATCGGGTGACATACGAGCCCGGCGGCAGGCTGCTCAAGCTCAATGTTCGGACGGGCGAGGTCACCGCGCTCCTCGATGATCCGCTGGGTGGCGTACGCGATCCGCAGGTGCACTACAGCGGAGAGAAGATCCTCTTCTCGTACCGGAAGGGCGATAGCGCGCACTTCCACCTCTACGAGATCAACGCCGACGGCTCCGGGCTCCGGCAGCTGACGGACGGGGCCTACGACGACATTGAACCGACCTACCTGCCCGGCGGCGGGATTATGTTCGTCTCGAGCCGGTGCAACCGCTGGGTAAACTGCTGGCTCACGCAGGTGGCCGTGTTATACCGCTGCGACGCCGATGGCGGGAACATCCGCCCTGTCTCCAGCAACAATGAACACGACAACACGCCCTGGCCCCTTCCCGATGGCCGCATCCTTTACCAGCGCTGGGAATACGTCGACCGGAGCCAGGTCCATTACCACCACCTCTGGACCATGAACCCCGATGGCACGGGACAGATGGTCTACTATGGAAACATGGAACCGGGCATCCTCATGATTGGCGCGAAGCCCATCCCCGGCGCCGGAAACGTGCTCTCGATCTTCTCCCCCGGACACGGGCGGCGCGAACATGCCGGCAGGCCCACGATTATCGACCCCAAGGCCGGGCCCGACGCCCTCGGCTCGGCCCGCACGCTGCACCAGGACCAGGATTTTCGCGATCCCTACCCGCTCTCCGCGGAGTCTTTCCTGATCGCCCGGAAGGGCCGTATTTACCTGATGGATGACCGCGGGGATATCCAGGTTATTTTCGAACTCGCTGCAAACGACCTCGCGGCGGATTTCGAGTGTCACGAACCGCGGCCCATCCAGCCGCGCACGCCGGAACCCGTTCTCCCGGATCGAACCCGCCCCGAAAGCGCCACGGGCCGCCTTATACTCGCCAATATCTACGACGGCCGCAACATGGCCGCTGTCACGCCCGGGGAAATCAAGAGACTGCTCGTTCTCGAATCGCTCCCCAAGCCCATCAACTACACGGGGGGGATGGAGCCGCTGAGTTACGGCGGCACCTTCACCCTGGAGCGGGTTCTCGGCACGGCCCCCGTCGAGCCCGACGGCTCGGCCTACGTGGAGGTCCCCGCCCTGCGCAGCCTGATTCTCGTGGCGCTTGACGAAAATGACCTGGCGGTCAAGCGCATGCAGAGCTTTCTTACGGTGCAGCCGGGCGAGGTGATGAGTTGCGTGGGCTGCCACGAGCAGCGCACCCGCACCACGATGCCGGTATCCACCCTGCAGGCCATGAAGCGCGAACCCAGCCGCATCGAACCCATCACCGGTGTGCCCGATGTGTTCGATTTTCCACGGGACATTCAGCCCATTCTCGACCGGCTCTGCGTGGATTGCCACGGCTACTCGGCGGGCAAGGCCGGCGGCCCGAGGGCGGGGCATGTGATACTTACCGGCGACCGCGGCCCGCTTTATTCACACAGCTACTTCACGCTGAGCGCCCAGCGCCTGTTCTCCGACGGCCGAAACGCCCCGATGAGCAACTATCCCCCGCGCGCCTTCGGCAGCGCGGCCAGCAGGCTCCTGACCCTGCTGGATGGAAGCCATTACGGCGCAAAGGGCACCGAACGTGAACGGAAAATCGTCCGCCTGTGGATTGAGACCGGCGCGCCCTACCCCGGCACCTACGCGGGTCTTGGATCGGGTATGGTCGGCGGCTACGCGGAAAACATCATCGACCGCCGCGACACCGAATGGCCCGGCGTACAGGCGGCGCGGCGCGTACTCGAAGAACGCTGCGCGGGTTGCCATCACGGCCCCCTCGCGCTGCCCGATTCGCCTTCCGACAACATGAATATGCCCCCCTGGGAGATCAATTACACCGACCCGCGCCTGCGATTTTCGCGCCACATCCTCTACAACCTGAGCCGGCCCGATCGTTCGCTGCAAGTGCTGGCTCCGCTCGCGGCGGAAGCGGGCGGGCTTGGGATATGCCGCACCGGGGAGGGCCGCGCCATCTTTTCGGACACGCGCGATCCCGGCTACCAGACGCTGCTGCTCGGCATCGAGGAAACAAAGCGCTATCTGGACAGGATCAAGCGCTTCGACATGCCCGGTTTCCAGCCGCGGCCTGAATACCTGCGCGAATTGCGGCGCTACGGCATCCTGCCGCCGGACTTCCCGGACGATGGCCCCATCAATCCCTATGAAACCGACCGCGCCTACTGGGAATCGCTCTGGTGGAAGCCGTCCGTCCCGGCGGGCGCCCTCGCGCAACGTGAACAATGACCGCGTAATGGTACGCCGTCGCAGACACAGGAGATAGCATCGTGACGCACAGCGCGCCCCACCGGACCTTTCGGGCTCTGCTTGCCTGCCTCGCCGTAATCGCGATCGCGCCGGCGGCGGCCGGCGAAACCTACCGCTCGCCCCTCGCGCTCGCGGCGGCCGGCGGAAAGGTCTACGTCGCCGAGTTCACGGCCAATCAGGTGACCGTGTTCGACCCCGCGCAAAACGCCGTGGAGGGCGTCATCCCGCTGCCGGGCCCGCCCACGGGGCTCGTCCTGGCGCCGGACGGCGGCCACCTGTACGTCACCCTGGGCGGCCCCGCGGGCCAGATCGCGATCGTCCGGCTCGCCGACCGCGCGCTGGCGGCTTCGCTGGCCGCCGGGCACAGCCCCACGGCGCCCACGATTACCCCCGATGGCGAAACACTCTTCGTATGCAACCAGCACAACAACAACGTCGTGGCATTTGACCTCGCCGGAAAAGCCGCCCCCGTGCACATCCCCGTCAGCCGCGAGCCGGTGGCCGCCGCCATGACGCCGGATGGCGCGCGCCTCTTTGTGGCGAACCTGCTTCCCGCCGGACGCGCCGACGACAACTACGTCGCCGCCACCGTCGATGTGATCGATGTCCCCTCCCGGCAAGTCGCGGGCGCGATTCCATTGCCCAACGGCAGCAGCAGCCTGCTCGGTATCTGTGTCTCCCCGGACGGGCAGTATGCGTACGTAACGCATATCCTCTCCCGCTACCAGCTGCCGACCACCCAGCTCGAACGCGGCTGGGTCAACACCAACGCGGTGACTATTATCGACACCGCCCGTATGGCGGCCGTCAACACGGTTCTCCTCGACGATGTTGATCTTGGCGCCGCCAACCCCTGGGGAATCGCCTGCACCCCCGACGGGCAATGGCTCTGCGTGGCCATCTCGGGGACCCACGAACTGAGCATCCTGGACCGCGAGCGCCTGCATGAGAAGCTGGCCGCCGCCGAGGCCGGCGGCGAGCGGGACAATGTGCCGAACGACTTGTCCTTCACCGCGGAACTGCGGCATCGCGTGAAACTCCTCGGCAAAGGACCCCGGGGCGTCGCCGCACTGGATTCCCGCGTCTTCGCGGCGGAGTATTTCAGCGGCGCCCTCGCTTCGGTCGACCTCACCGGCGATCGCACCCCGCGCGCCGAATCCTTCATGCTTGGCCCCGAACCACCTTTGACCCCCGAACGCGCAGGCGACCTCTTTTTCCATGACGCCACCGTCTGCTTCCAGCAATGGCAGAGTTGCGCAAGCTGCCATCCCGGGGACGCGCGGGTGGATGGGCTCAACTGGGACCTGCTCAACGACGGCATGGGCAACCCGAAGAACTCCCGGAGCCTGCTCCACGCCTTTGATACGCCGCCGACAACGGTCACCGGCGTGCGGGAAGACGCCACCATGTCCGTGCGCTCGGGCATCCGCTTCATCCTGTTCAACCAGGCGCCGGAAGAACAGGCCGCGACCGTGGACGCCTACCTGAAGGCCCTCAGGCCGGTTCCCAGCCCGCACCTCGTCAATGGCGAATTGTCACCGGCGGCGGAGCGCGGCAGGGAGATCTTCGACGCCGCCAACTGCGCCAACTGCCACGTCCCGCCGCTCTTCACCGACCTGAAAACCCACCACGTTGGCACCGGGCTCGGCCGCGAGGCCGACACCGCGTTCGACACGCCCACGCTCATCGAAATCTGGCGCACGGCGCCCTACCTCCACGACGGACGGGCCGCGAACCTGATGGAAATGCTCACCACGTTCAACAGGGGCGACACCCACGGAAAGACCAGCAACCTGACCGCGGAGCAACTGCAAGACCTCGTCGAATACCTGCTCTCGCTCTGAGAACGCGGGCGAGAAGCCACAACGCCCCACAATCACCAGGAGATCCCATGCCGGCAGCCGAATGTAATACCACCGAGTGCACGGGAGAACTCCACCCCGCATGAATACGGCCAGCCAGGACCCACAGATTATCTCCCCGCACGGAGCCGGCCGCGGCGCCCACTACATAACCGCCCAGCGAGCGCCCGGCGAAAGTCTCGAAACCGTCCTGGAGCGGGCCATGGCCGCACTGCGCGAAACGGGCGCCACGCTGGTCTCGATGGACATCCTCGGCATTCCGATGCATCCGGGCCTGCCCGCCGTCGAACGCATCACCGGCCCCGTCGCCTGGCCGCTCACATGGATCGCCGCACCCCGCACCGGCGGCGCCGGCGGCATTCAGCTCTGGGCGGAGAGCGAGGCCGGCGTCACCCCAATCCGGCTTCGCGGGCAGATCGCGGGGTCCCTGGTGGATACTCCCCACGCCACCATCGCCCGCCTGGGCGGGCTCACCGGCCGCATACCCACCCGCACCGAGGCCGAGCAGACCCTCGCCGCCCTCCACGAGTTCGAGGACGCGCTCCACGCCGCCGGCATGGATTTCGAACACACCGTCCGAACCTGGTACTACAACTGCGACATTGTCTCCTGGTACAACGACTTCAACCGCGCGCGAAACGAATTCTTCTCCGAACACCGGGTTTACGAAGGCCTGCTGCCCGCAAGCACCGGCATCGGCGCCTGTAACGTGAGCGGATCCTCCATCGTCGGCGGCCTCATTGCCGTTAAGCCCAAGTCAGACGCCGTCACAATTGCTGCCGTGCCCTCGCCCCTGCAGGGCGCCGCCACCGACTACGGCAGCTCATTCAGCCGCGCCGCCGAGATCAATTTCCCGGACGCCCGGCTGGTATTCATCTCCGGCACCGCGAGCATCGAACCCCACGGGAAAACAATCCACGAGAACGACATCGACGGGCAGATAAGGCGGACGATGGAGGTGGTCGCAGCCATCCTCCGCTCCCGCCATATGGACTGGGCCCACGTGACCCGCGCGATTGCCTACCTCAAACATCCCGAAGATTGCGGGCGCTTTGAGGCCTACCGCCGCGAACACGGACTCGAAAACCTCCCGATCATCACCATGACCGCCGAAGTATGCCGCGACAATCTCCTCTTCGAAATGGAGGCCGACGCCGCACGCGTCACCAACGGGAACGGCGCCTGAAAGGCTGTCCCGCGACCACGGCGCCACGTCGGCGCCGCATCCCCCGGAGCGCGCCAGGCGTCGCAACAATCCCGCCCCGCCTGCTACACTGCGCGCCATGAGAGTCGTCTTTTTTGGCAATGCCTCGGAGCGGATCGCGGCCATCCGCTACCGGATCGGCACATTCGCCCGGATGCTGGAAGCCGAGGGGCATTCCTGCGCGATTTGCCTGCCTATGTCCGCGGCGGAGGAGGAGCGATACTTCAGCGGAATCTCGGCGCGGGGCAAGCTCTGGCTCCTCCTGAAAGCAGCCCTGCGGCGCCTGGCGCAACTGCGGCATGTGCCCGGAGCCGATGTGGTGTTCTTTCGGGGACCCCTCCTTCCCTATGGCCCGCCCGTGCTGGAGCGCATCTGCCGGTGGCTGAATCCGAGGCTGGTCTTCGATATTGACGACGCGATCTGGGAGCCGCCCGCCCATGTAAACAGCGCCTTCCTGCGCTTCGTGGACTTCGGCTGGACGCGCAAGATGGCCGGCCTCTGCCGCCACGGTATCGCGGGCAACGAGTCGCTGAAGGCGTACGTGGCGCCGATGAACCCGCACGTCACCGTGATCCCAACCTGCATCGACATGGACCTGCACACGCAAAAGGACTACGCCCGGTCGCCGGACGCGCCCGTAATCCTGGGCTGGACCGGGCTGAAGGACAACCTCGGCTATCTGCGCCACATCGCGCCCGCGTTACAGGATCTGGCGCGGGAATATCCCATCCGTTTGCACGTGGCCACGGGCGCGCCCTATGCCCTGGACGGCGTCGCGGTCGTAAACGAACACTGGATCCTCGGGCGCGAGATCGGCTGCCTCCAGGAGGCCGACATCGGCCTGATGCCGCTGGATGACACGCCCCGGGCGCGGGGCAAGTGCGCCTTCAAGGCGCTTCAATACATGGCTGTGGGGACGCCCGTCGTCGTTTCGCCCGTCGGCATGAACGCCGAGGTGGTCGAGGACGGGGTGACCGGCTTTCTCGCGGATACGCCGGAGGAATGGCGCGACCGGCTCGGGCAGCTGATCGCCGATCCGGATCTGCGGGAGCGGATGGGCCGCGCGGCCCGGGAGCGGGTCCGCGCGCGCTACAGCCATGCGGTATATTATCCGGTGCTGAAGGACACTCTGGAAAGGGTTGCGCGTGGCGAGTAACGGATTCAAATGGCGAGCAAACGCCGGAGCCGGACCATGCCGCTGACACCGGCGAACGACCCCGATTTCGCGCTGGCGCAGGAGTGGCTCGGCGAGCTGGAAGCATGGCTGGCGAAGCACGGCGTGGCGGGTCCGGATCCCTTCGATATCAAGGCCCATCCCGCCCTCCGCCGCCTCCAATCCAGGCCCGCCCTCCGCCGGGCAAGCACCGTGCTCTGCGACGCCTTCCCCCATGCGGTCCGCCGCGCGCTGCGCATCGCGCCCAGCGAGAATCCGAAAACCCACGCGCTGCTGGCCATCGGCAAGCTGCGCCTTCACGACCTCTCCGGGGACGCCGCATACCGCGCGGGCGCGGAATATCACCTGCGCTGGTTGCGGGAACACCCGGCGCCGGGCGCGCACGGCCTGGCCTGGGGCTACCCCTTCCCGGTGCGTGGCGCAGGCGTGGACCTGCCCGCGTACACGCCGGTCAGCGTGGCCAGCGCGATCGCGGGCGAAGCCTTCCTGCTGGCGCACGACCTCACCGGAGACCCGGCGCAGCTCGACGCCGCCGCCGCGGTGGCGCAACATTTTCTGGAGGACATCCCGCGCCTCGCCGAAACGACGGAGGCGCTCTGCTTCGCCTACGGCGCCCGCGACCAGCGCGCGGTGCACAACGCGAACCTCCTCGTGGCGCAGCACCTGCTGGAAGTCGCCGCGCGAATGGGTGACGAGACGATGGCGCGGCTCGCGCTTCGGGCGGTGCAGTTCACGCTGAACGCACAGCGTTCCGATGGCGCCTTCCCCTACGGCGCCGTGCTTCCAGGCCAGACCGGCGACCCCGCGCTGATGGCGCTGGTGGACCACCACCACACGGGCTTCGTCCTGCGATCACTCCACGCCATAAACCGGCATGCGGAAAACGCCGTCCTCCGCGACGCCATCCAGCGCGGCTACCGGTTCTACAAGACGCTGTACACGCCTTCGGGCCTCCCGCGCGATGCGCACCGAACGCGCCCCGTGGACATCCACGCCTGCGCGGAAGCCATACTCTGCCCGTCCGCGCTGAAGGACGTGGCGATGGGCGCAAACCGGCAGGCCATTCTCGCATTGCGCGCCGCCTGGAGCGCCATGCGTGATCCCGCAACGGGCGCCCCCTGTTACCGGAAATACCGGGGGTTCACGTCGAAAATCGCCTATCCCCGCTGGGGTGTGGCGTGGACCTACCGCGCGCTCGCGGAATTCCTCTGGGCTTTTCAACCAAAGTAGGACAGGCGTCCCGCCTGTCCCCGACAGCCGGAACGGTTGGAGCGCGCTATATCCGAGGCCCGAGGAAGTTCATCGTGGCCTCCCACCAGCCCCGCGCCAGCCGCGCCGCGTCCTCCCGCCGGCCGCGCAATGTCCACCACGCATACCGCGCAATCATCCAGCCGGCATTGAGCACGCTGAACGCCGCGATCTGAAACCACTCATCCTCGTAAATCTTCAGCATCGCGTAGGTGCTGTGGCGTTCCTGGAGGCGAATCGCGTCGCCGGACTTCTTTTCGGTCCCGTGATGCCGAAAGACGGCCCCCTCCACAAAGCGAAACGGCACACCCGCCCGGCGCGCGCGAATGCAAAGGTCGCTGTCCTCAAAATAGTACGTCAGTTCCTCGTCGAAGCCACCCAGCGACTCAAACACCGCCCGGGGCACGCCCAGGTTGCAGCTTGGACCCGTGTTCGCGCGTTCCGGCCGGCAGTGGAGGCTCTTGCCGAGAAAGGTCGCGCGCCGCGGCACGGATTGCGCGCGGGGAACGTGATAGTCCACCACGTTCCCGAGGAGAATCGTCCGCCCATCGTGCGCCGCGGCCATCGCCTCCAGCCAGCCCGCGTCCACCTCGCCGTCGGCGTCGAGAAACAACAGCAGTTCGCCCGTCGCGTCGCGCGCGCCGATGTTTCGCGCGAGCGCGGGCCCCGATGGCTGTCCCGTTTCAAGCACGCGTACCTCCGGAAAGCGCTCGCGAATGGCGGAGACCGTCCCATCCGTGGACGCATCGTCCACAACAACAATCTCCACCGTATGCCCGCCGCGACGCGCATCCGCGATGGACATCAGCAGCGCGCAGAGCCAGTCCGCGCTGTTTCGCGCGGGTATGATAATGGAAACATCCATGGATTTCAGGGCTCCCGCCGTCCCATTGCGTTCCTGCCCCGTGCAGACCAACCTCTCCCCATTGTCAACGCTCTGGTGTCATCTGTCAACTGGTTTTATGCTATGCTTGCGGGTAACTACCGATGCGCGCGGAGCCCAGGTTCCCGCGCGAAAGGCTGTTGCTGTGTCCGGCGTCCGCGGTGGTGGGCGCCGGTGGAACTCAATGCGCGCCGCGCGGCCTCCCGCCGCGATCCGGCCGCCCGGGAAGGTGACCATGAACAAGAACGATACCATTTATCTCGTCTCAAACGGCGACTTCCGCGATGCGCCCTGCGAAGTCTGCTGGCCCATGCAGGACGCCACCCTGAAGGAGGTGCAGAAGGCCTTCAAGAAGCTCGGCTACAAGACCGAAATCGCCACGAAGTACGACAAGAAGAAGAAGCACGGCTTCATCCGCCGCCAGTCGGAAGGCGCCGAGGTCTTCTCGAAGATCGATTCCAAGGCCCCGGTCGTCATCGTCCTCAGCTGCTGGGCCTACGCCCACCACGTCTGCGGCCCGCTCCAGTCCCACGAGGGCCCCAAGCTCCTGCTCGGCAATTTCGACGGCACCTGGCCGGGCCTCGTGGCGCTGCTCAACCACGCGGGCACCCTGGAGCGCCTCCACGTCAAGCATTCCCGCATCTGGACCGACAGCTTCCTGAAGGACGACTACTTCATGGAGAAACTGGGCGAGTGGTGCGCAAAGGGCGAGATCAAGCACGCCACGAAGCACCTCACCGACGCGGACAAGGCGAAAGTCGGCGCCGCCGCGGACAAACTGGGCAAGGAACTCGCCGCGGACATCAAGAAGAACCGCCGCATCATGGGCCAGCTCGACCCCGGCTGCATGGGCATGCTCAACGCCGTGATGGACCCCGCCCACCTCGGCAAGATTGGCCTCCCCATCGAATACCTTAACCAGTCCGACCTGCTGGCCGAAATGGCCCTGGTGAGCGATGAAGAAGCCCAGAAATACCTCAACTACCTCGTCAAGAAGGGCGCGTGGTTCGACTGGGGCACCGACCCCGCGAAGAACCTCGTCCACAGCCAGGTCATCGAGCAGATGAAGATGTACGCCGCCGCCTGCCGCTTCGTCGCGCGCTACGGCCTCAGCGCGATCGGCATCCCCTACCAGCTCGGCCTCATGCGCTGCTGCGCCGCCTCCGACCTCGTCGAAGGCATGCTCAACAACATGGACCGGCCCGACGTAAAGGATCCCGAGACGAAGCAGGTGGTCAAAAAGGGCAAGGCCATCCCCCACTTCAACGAAGGCGACATGGGCGCGGGCGTTCCCCAGCTGCTCATGCACGACATCTACGAGCGCAAGGGCATGCCCACCGAAACCACGCTCCACGACGTGCGCTGGGGCCGCGAGTGGGAAGGCAAGTTCGTGTGGGTCTTCCTCATCTCCGGCGCCGCGCCGCCCGCGCACTACGGCGGCTGGAAGAAAACCAAAATCTTCCGCCAGGCCGCCATGTACTTCCCCAAGGGCGGCGGCACCTGCTCCGGCGTCTCCAAGCCCGGCGTCATCACCTGGGCGCGCTGCTACGAGCAGTTCGGCGAACTCGGCATGGATGTCGGCCGCGGTGAAGTCCTCGAACTCCCGGAAGAGGAAGTCCAGGACCGCCTCAACAAGACCACGCCCGTCTGGCCCATCGCCAACGTCCACATCCCCGGCTACGACCGCAACGAGATGATGGCCACCCACATGTCCAACCACATCGTCATGGGCTACGGCGACATCCTCGAAGAACTCATCGCCCTCTGCCGCCACCTCGGCATCAAAACCCGCATCTGCGGCGACGCCGGCAAGGAACTGGCGAAGTAAAACAATACACACCACGGCCCGGAGGACGTCGCGTCTTCCGGGCCGCTTTTCTTGGGGCGGGGCGGCGTTGCACGTTTGCAGGGACATCAGAGACTTCAGGGGCCTCAGAAGTGGACAACCTGTCGTCCCTTATGTCCCTTATGTCCCTGTAGTCCCTGTAGTCCCTGTAGTCCCTGTAGTCCCTTTCGTCCCTGTCGTCCCTGCGAAGCGGTCGGCGTGGATCCCTTACTCCACATTGAAACGAGCGGCTTTGTGGGTGCGGGGCCGCTGCGGTATACCCCGCATTCGACGTACGGGCGGGACAGCCCCAATCTCGCGTGGCAGGAGAACCGTCACTTTCCTTCATTGTATGCCCTTCGTTGCACTGTCCACCTTCCATTGCCCCGCCCATTGGCGTTTCATATAATCAGGGGGCCAAACTGTGTTCAACGACCCACGGGGGGCGATATCCATGAGCATAACCGACCACGGACTCCACATTGTTTCCGGCGACTCCGCAGGGGGCACATGGATTGCGGCGTTCAACGCGGAGCGGCGCCTTCTCGTCCACCGGGACGCCCTTTGTACAGGGCCACTTGTTCAGACCCGAGATATCGCGAGGTGGGAGGAGCACCGCGACAACTACTGGCGCGAAACGCTGGCAGAAAGTTACCACGACTTTTTCGGCACTCCCGACGAACGCTGCCTCGCACTGGATCTGATGGCCAATCCTGAAAGGCTGGAAGGTGATGGGCCTATCTATCTCTGGGTTGGTAGCGATATCGGTGATCAGTTGTTCAATCTGTTCGCCATCAACTTGCTCTCTACGCTCGGTGTCGATAGTGATTTGATTCGCATCGTGCAGTTCGAGCCACCTGCCAAATGGACGTTGCCGTGCCTCTCGATGGCATGTCTCGCGCCAAAGGATCTCCGTGTAATTCCCACACCTACACAGCCGAGCCGGGACATACTTGAGAACTACCAGTCCGCATGGGCAGCCGTAACGGCGGATACGCCCACTGAAATCATGCGCTTTCTTGATCGGAGTCAAAACGCCAGCCCGCACGTGAGACATGCCTTGGAGCGTCTACTACGCCGCCACCCACAATTGGATTCAGGACTCCCTCTGTTCGATGAATGGCTACTCAAAAGCGTAGCAAAACACGGCCCCGCGACCGCAAGAGTTATCGGCGAAACACTCTGCGACATCTGGGTCGCCGGTGACAATTGTGGCGATAGCACGCTCTACAAGCGGCTACTTCGCATGGCCTCCCGCGACCTGCCCAGGCCCCTCGTCGAAATCCATGGTCCGACGCAACTGTACCGAGATACCAGCGTCGCATTGACCGATTTCGGAAAAGCCGTCGTCGAAGGCGGGGCATGCTCGTGGTCAACCAACCCCATTGACGATTGGATAGGCGGAGTACGCATATCGGCCGATGCACCGCCCCAGTGGATGGTGTCAAGAGAGGGAACGCTCCGGCGACTCAGCGATTTGGACGCTTGAAGCGTTTTGTCTCAGACAAGAATGTCTGAGCCCTGTCGAACGCCATCTTGTCTTTCGCGAGCTTCCTTTGGGAATCAGGCAGCAGCATTGTTCAGCTAAATTGTTGCGGTGATGCAAAACCACCCACCGCACCGCCAGGGTGAATCCCCCTGCGGACCCAGCCAGCCGCCACCATCCCATCCGTGGTCCAGAAATAACAGTGCTCTTTGCGCCTCCACCCCTACGCCATCGGCAACGGATGGTCCCAGAGCCCGCTGTACGCCTCCGCCGCCGGCCCTTCCTGGTACACGCAGCCATCCTCCGCCCATTCAATGGTCAGCACGCCATACACCAGGTGCACGTTCACCTTCCGGTTGACGCGATCCGTGATCATCGACGCCAGCGCCGCGCCGCAGGATCCGCTGCCGCTCGCCATGGTAATGCCGCTGCCGCGCTCCCAGATACGCATCACGATATTATCGCGATCCACCACGTTGACGAATTCCACGTTGGTCTTTGCGGGGAAGCTGGGGTGCGTCTCGATCTTCGGGCCGATTTCCGCCAGGTTCACCGCCGTCGCGTCGTCCACGAAGAACACCGCGTGCGGATTGCCGATATTCGCGCAGGTCACATGCATCGTCGTTCCGTCCACTTCGATCGCCTCCTCCTTCACCTCGCCCGGCGCGCCGATCATCGGGATTTCGGACCGCTCAAACTTCGGGCGGCCCATGTTGGACCGCACCGAAATCACCCGGTGGTTCTCCACCTTCAGCTGCACCGTGTTCGGGCCGGCGAGCGTGTCGATCACGAACTCCGTCTTGTCGGTCAGGGACCGCTCGTAGACGTATTTCGCGAAGCAGCGAATGCCGTTCCCGCAGGTTTCCGCCTCGCTGCCGTCGGCATTGAAAATGCGCATGGCGAAATCGCCGCCGTGGCCCGGCTGCACTAGAATAATCCCGTCGGACCCCGCGCCCAGGTGGCGGTGGCTCATCCGCCGGGAAAGTTCCGGCCAGTCAACGTCGGGATAGTGATCCGCCTCGATGAAGTGGTAGTCGTTCCCGAGGCCGTGGAGTTTGGTGAAATGGATATTCATGGGTACTTCCCTGGATCCGCCCGGGCGGGCGGCACTGCGTCAATGGCGGTGGCCCGAAGGGTCCACCAGCTTAGAATTCCGGTTGCGGCTGGACGCCGCGGCCCGCCGCTAAACCGTGGCCGGCGCGTACTTCTCCAGTTCGCCTTCGTAGAGGGCCTTGAAGCGCGTGTAGGCGTCGTCCGACAGCGGCTGCGGATCGGTGCCGTAGGGATTCGGGTTCATCGTACGGAAGCAGGGCTTGATCGGGAAGCCCTTTTCCGTGGAATAGCGCTTCAGGAAATCGACCGGGTTCCCGCACCCCTGGCAGAGCGCGTTAACCGAGGCTTGGGCTTCCAGCGCGCCCGCGCGATCCCCCGCGTCAAAGCGTTCCTGCACCGCATTGAGAATGTGCGGGTTCAGAATCGTGCCCTGGCCGATGGCCGCCGCCGCTCCGGCGTAAAGCCCGGCGTAGAACGCGGTCTCGCAGCCCACGATATAACTGAAATCATGGTCGCGCGTCGCGTACGTCAGGTTGAAGATCAGCTCGCCGTCGGGCGAGGAGACCTTGGCCCCGCAAACATTGTCGATCTCCGCCAGCTTCGCGAGCAGCGGCCCGTCCAGATGGTAAGCGGAATTGGACGCGGGCGGCTGGTAAATGTACACCGGCAGGTCCACCGCCTCCGCGATGGCGCCGAAATAGTGCAGGAACAATTCTTCCTTGCTCCGCCCGTTGAAGTCGAGCGCCTCGGGAATGGTATGCACCACCCCGGACGCGCCCAGATCCTGAACGTACTTGCCCAGCTCGATGCCCTGCCGGATAAAGAGCGCCTCGTCCGGCCGTTTCGTATAGTCGCGGTTCCAGTGGCCGTTGCAGCCCACCAGCACCGGCTTACGCCCCGCCAGATGCCCGCACACGTTCGCGGCGAGCTGTTTTACATCGTCCACATTGAACGCGTACATCTGGCCCATGCCCGCGCGGATAAAGTACGCGTTGATACCGCCTTGCCCTTCGAGGAAGTCCAGGAAATTGCGCTGGCCGGGATCGTCCAGGGATCCGTCCTCGTTGAAGGCGGTAAACGTCGGCGCAATGCTGCCGCGGATGTGATCGGGTACGTTCATGATGGGGTGGCCTCTGATAAAAGACTCGGGTGAGATAATCGGGCGTTTGGAGCGGCGGGGCGCGGCGACTTCCGCGCGGCGACTCCGCGGCCGGGGCAAAAAGTATGACACACGGGGCGGCGCCAGTGCATTATTTGGGGTGAAGATCTGATATTACCGCTAATAGTGCTAGAGAAATATAGTTGTGGGTTCCAGGCTTGAGTCAGCTATACTAAGTGTTCTCAAGAACTTAGACCAACTCAACGAGGAACCCACAATGATTGTAGAAGAGATGATAGATTCCGCCGTGGCCGAATACAAGATAAAATTGCTCGCGCATTGCGCGGAGGCGGCCGAATCCCCGCTTACGCCCGCCTCCTCTGCTTCGGTGGTTGCGGGCCTTCACGAAGCGGCGAACGCGGCGTCGAAGGCCGCGCTGCGCGTTTTCATCGCGTCCAAGGACGAGCAACGCGATGTTATCGAGGTTGGCGGGGACACGTACAGGGTGAAGTGTGTAAGCGAGCGCAAGATCCTCTCGCCGTGGGGCCCCGTTCGGATCGAACGCAGGCTCTTTCAGAATGCCAGGGACAAGACCCATTTCCCTCTGGATGCGGCGTGGGGCATGGCTGGCGAGTTCATGATGGCCGAGGTGCGCGAAGCGGTCGCCTTTGCCTGCCTCCATGTCCCGCCGGTGGAAGCGGCCCGCCTCTTCGGGAAATGCGCCCAGTTCCGCCCACACCGCACGCAGATGCTGGGCGCGCTCGAGGGCATTGCGGCCCGCGTTGGCGAGCACCGGGAGGTGCTGGACCGGCGCATACGCGAAGCGGAGGCGGCGCCGCCGGAGGGGCGGGCGCTGGTGATTAGCGTGGACGGGGCGAACGTTCCGCTCAGGGAGCCGGGGAAGAAGCAGGGGCGCCCGAAGGAGCGGCCCGGACACGATGACAGTGAAGTGGCCAAGACGACCTATAAGAACGCCATGGCGGGATGCATCTCGTTCTACGGGGCCGTAAAAGAAGGCCAAAAGTGCCCGCAGCGCCTGCGATCCCGCTATGTCGCGCATATGCCCGAACACCTCGCGCCAACCTTCAAGCGCCGCTTCGAGGAGGAGCTTTCCGCCGCCGAGGCCCTGTGCGCGCCCGATGTGATGAAGGTCGCCCTGTGCGACGGCGCGCGCAGCATCTGGAACTATATCGACGGGAACCCGCGCTTCGCGGGTTACGAGACCCTCATCGACTACTGGCACGCGGTCGAGCACTTGTCCCTGGCCGCCGAGGCCCTCTTCGGCAAGGGCACGGATGAAGCCACAGCGTGGTACGACGAGTACGCGGACAAAATGCTCGAACGCGACGACGGTCCCAGCGCCGCGCTCAAGTCCATGGCCTACTACGCCAGAACACGCGAGCTTTCCAAGAGCCGCCTGGCAGACATCAAGGTCCAACAGACCTTCTTCGAGCGCAACAAGGCAAGAATGACCTACGCCGACTTCCGGCGCCGCGGCCTGCCCATAGGTAGCGGCCCCGTCGAGGCCGCGTGCAAAACTCTCATCAAGCAGCGGATGTGCCAGAGCGGAATGCGCTGGTCCAGAGAAGGCGGACAGAGAATCCTCGAACTGCGATGCTACGCAAAGTCAAACCGATGGGACGCGTTCTGGCAAGAGTATATGAACCTGCCGTGCGCCGCGTGAGCGGTAATATCAGAACTTCACCCATTATTTGTCGCGGGCCCCGAGTTCAACCAGGCGTAATTCAGGTTTGACATGCGCCTCGTTCCATGGAATACCATAGGCGGCTAAGTACTTGGAATTATCCAACCTGGCCTTTCGGGAGGAGTACAATGCTCGGACTTTCCGCCTGGGACTGGCTGGCGCTCGGCGCCTATCTGGTCTCCATCGTCGTCATCGGTGTCTGGAGCGCGCGCCGGATCAAAGACACCGCCGACTTTTTCATGGGCGGACGCGGC
The DNA here is from genome assembly GCA_019637335.1 of Candidatus Hydrogenedentota bacterium. Taxonomy (NCBI): domain Bacteria; kingdom Pseudomonadati; phylum Candidatus Hydrogenedentota; species Candidatus Hydrogenedentota bacterium. The sequence continues at coordinate 68,316 of JAHBVV010000027.1, forward strand.
TTCGGCAAAGTCTCCATGATCTTCTACTCCTTCGGCGCCGGCACCAGCGGCAACGATGCGGTGGGCGTGGCCGCCAAGACCTACACCAACGGCCTCTCCGGCATCTGGTACGCCTGGCTATGGCTCTTCGCCACCCCCTTCTACTGGCTCATCGCGCCCGCCTTCCGCCGCATGCGCGCCATTACCACCGGCGACTACTTCGAATACCGCTACGGCCCGCTGACCGCCGCCCTCTACACCCTCGTCGGCGTGATGCAGCTCTCCGTGAATATCGGCGTCATCCTGCTGGCCTCCTCCAAATTCATCGAGGCGATCTCCTATGGCGCCATCGGGCAGACACCCGCCATCATCATAACCACCGTGCTCTTCGTGGGTTATGGCATGGCCGGCGGGCTCGCGGCGGCGATTATTACCGACCTGCTCCAGGGCATCCTGACCATCATACTCTCGTTTATGATCCTCCCCGTGGCGCTCAAGCTGGTGGGCGGTTTCTCCGGGCTCCATGAAAAAATCACCGACGATCACATGTTCAGCCTCGTGGCCCCCGGCGAGATAAACGGCTTCCACATCGCCATGTTCGGCCTCAACGCCCTCATCGGCATCGTCACCCAGCCCCACATCATGAGCGTGTGCGCGGCCGGCCGCACCGAAATGGACGGGCGGGTCGGCTTTTCCTGCGGCAACCTGCTCAAGCGCGTCTGCACCGTGGCCTGGATGCTCACCGCCCTCTGCGGCGTCGCGCTCTATATGAACCGCGAACCCGCCATCGAGCCCGACCTCGTTTACGGCGCCATGGCCCGTGAGCTGCTCCCCACGATCCTGCCCGGCCTCGTCGGCGTGTTCCTCGCCGCGCTCCTGGCCTCCGTCATGTCCTCCTGCGACGCCGCCATGGTGTCGTCCTCCGGCCTCTTCACCCAGAACTTCTACCGCCGCTACATCAAGCGGGGCGCGCCGGAAGACCACTATGTGACCGTGGGCCGCATCGCCGCGCTCATCATTGTTGTGGTCAGCATCGCCTTCGCCATGTCCGCTTCCGACGTTCCGTCGGGCCTCGAAACCTTCTGGAAGGTTCAGGCCATGATGGGCGCCGCCTTCTGGGTCGGCCTCTACTGGCGCCGCGCCACGCCCCAGGGGGCCTGGGCGGGCACCCTGGGAGCCTTCGCGGTGATGTACCTCACCAACACCCCCGCTTTCCACGCCTGGGCTCTAGCCAACCTCCCCGAATTCATGATATGGGGCGACAAATTCCGGGTCTCCTGGCAGATGTTCTCCTACCTCACCACGGGCTTCGGGCTGTGTATTCTCGTAAGCCTCGTTACGCCCCGCCTCCCCCAGGCCAAGCTGGACCGGTTTTATGACTGTCTCCACACGCCAATTCAGGAGAACGAGCCACACGCCCCGGAACCCTTCACCCTGCCCCCTGGCGTCCTGCCGGACCGCGCCGAGAAGCTCTTCCCGAATTCGGACTTCGAATTCCCCAAGCCCTCCGCCATCGGCATGATCGGATTCTTTGCCATCTGGGCCTGCGTCGGCCTGATGGTCTGGTTCGTATTCGCCATGGCAAAGTGGGGAACCTGATCCAACACCATTCATCCCCACAACAAAAACCGGGCCGCCACCGCGCGGCCCGGTTTTATTGTGACAACCATCCCGCCCGCGGCGGACCTTCGGCCTGTCCGCGGCAAAGTGAGCCCAACGCCAACACTCCCCCTGCCCCCATCAAAACCACCTCGAAAAGAAAGTGGCACAGCCGTCCCGGCTGTGCTCAGCGCCGAATGGCGCAAATGTAGGATGGCCGTCCCGGCTGTCCACCGCGCCAAAGGCGCAAAGGATCGCGGACATTTCCGCCCGCGGCGGACCTTCGGCCTGTCCGCGGCAACGTAAGCCCAGGTTCCCGAAAACCCCCGCGCCCTCTTCCGCCAACCCTACCATCAGGACCGGGCCCTCACCTCCAACGACACCAATGACAGGTCGTCGTCGAACCGCGATCCGCCCCGAAACGCCTCCAGCGCCTCCATAAGCCGGTCCTGGCAGGCCGCAAGCGGACAGCCCGCGCCGCACTGGAGTTCCCCGATCAATCGGGGAAGGCCAAACAGCTTGCGATCCCGGTTCATGACCTCCGTAAGCCCGTCGGAATACAGGTGGAGCCGATCGCCGGGCGCCAGCTGGATTACCTGCTCTTCGTACGGTTCGCTGGCCAGCCCGATCGGCAGTCCGCCGCTCCGCCGCACCGAGGGCTCGCCGTCCCGCGGAAAATGGATTGGCCCCGGGTGACCGGCGGAAACATACCGGAACGCCAGCGTCTCCGTGTCCAGCACGCCGTAGATAAACGTGAAGAACTGGCCCGTCTCCGGATCCCACGGGAAATGCACATTGAGCTCATCCGCGACGCGCGCGGGCGGGACGACGGTATAGTCCGGCGATTCCGGATCTTCCTCGCGCACCAGTGAGGAAGACAGGGCCTTGGGCGACAGAATCCGGCTGACGGAGACCGCCAGCAGCGCCGCCGCCGTGCCGTGGCCGGACACGTCCAGCAGATACAGCCCCACCGTCTTCCGGTTGATCTGAAAAATGTTCAGGATATCGCCCGCAAGCTCGTCGCACGGCTTGAACTTCCACGCAAAATCAACGCCCTTCACGCGCGGCAGCCGCTCCGGGAGCAACGAATGCTGGACGCGCGCCGCCGTCTCCAGGTTCCGCTTCATCCGCCGATTCATCCGGGTCAGCTGCTGGTTGGTCTTCTCGAGCAGCTCAAGCGCGGTCTGCACATCCGCGTTGGATCGCGTGCGATCGCTCACGTCGGACTGGATCGCGACGAAATGCGTGATCTCGCCGCTGTCGGAATGGACCGGGCTCAGCGATATCCGGTTCCAGAACGGCGACCCGTCCTTGCGGTAGCTGACAATCTCGGCCGTATAGGCGCGCCGCTCCTCGATCGCGTCCCGGATGCGCGTAAGCGTCCCCGGGTCCGTCTGCGGCCCGTGGATGAACCGCGCGCTCCGCTCGAGCACCTCCTCGCGCCCGTAACCCGTCTGCCGCTCAAACCCCGCGTTCACGTAGACAATCGGATTTCCCGCCCGGCGGACGTCGAAAATAACAATGCCCTCGTTGCTGGCCTCCATCGCCCGCTCCCGCAGATCCAGCTCCGCACGCAACCGCAGGTATTCCTCGCGGTACGCCTCCGCCTCGCGCGCATAGCGCCCCAGCTGATCGCGCAGGGACGCCGTGGTCTCGGCGGGTTCTGGTCGGGCGGACGATGACATGCTCGGACTCGCGGCCGCAATAGGCGGCGGGTTAATTGGCGTTGGGATGGTTGGGGAATGCCCCCTGATCTTAGCAGACCGGGCTTCATGCATACTATGCCCGGAAGGCCGCCGGAGTTCCACCGGGTCCGCAATACGCCAATACCCCCTACTCCGCCGTCCAGAAGCGCGCGCGGGAGCCGCCCGGAGCCACCTTGACCTCCAGCGCGCGGGCGCAACGCGGACAGTGGCCCGAATAGGCCGTCCCCTGCCGGTTCAGGTAAACCCGGCTGTACACATTGCAGCATTTGAAGAGGACCCCAATGAAGGGCCGCGCTTTTTTTTCTGGCGTCTCACCCATCGCGATGTTCCGATGTCTACCGGTTGGTCGACCGGACATCGGCCTCCTTTTCGGCTTCCTCGACCGCGCGCGCCTCCTTCGCCAGACGCCGCCGCTCGCGCCAGGCCGAAATCCGCGCGCCAACTACGCCCGAGGCGTCGATAAAGACCCACGTGCAACCCGCGGCAAAGAGACCCGCAAGAAGCGAAACCGCGATCATCAGGCCGAACTGGCTCACGGCGCCGCCTCCGGATCGGGCGCGCTCAGCGGCACGAGCGGCGGCACGCGCGGCTGCGCCGGATCCAGCGCGGGCGCCTCGGCATCCTTCTCGGCCTTGAGCGCCCGAACCTCCGCCTGAACGGCCAGCATCTCCTCCAGGAGCGCCTGATTCACCTGCTGCATCTGCTGGAGCGTGTCCGTCAGGAGAATATTCGTCTCGCGGAGCCGCCGCACCTCGGACTCCAAATGGTTCACCGTGGACAACACGCCGCCATCGGCCTCCGGGGCGGGCGGCGTCGGTGTCTCGGCGGCCTTCGGATCCGGTTCCTCGACCGCGGCGGTCGCGCGCGAATCCTTACGCTCCCGTTGCGGCTCCTCTGGCGTCCCGGCCCCGGACACACCGGCGCGGCGCACCGCAATGTCGTCAAACCAGGCCGACCCCGTTCCCAGTATCACGCAACGGACCGTGATGAAGTCCGTCCCTTCGGGAATAGCGGCGTCCAGAACCACCTCCCGCCAGTCTTCCGTGCCATACACCGGGCTGTCCGTGCTGGTCGAATAGGCCGCGAGCACCCCCCAGGGGCGCTTCCGCCAGCATTGCACCCAGATCGCCGCCTCCTTCGCGTCCTCCACCCGGATATGCCCCGTCACCCGCAGCGTCTCGCCACCGAGCGCCGCGATAATGTTCTGGCTCCAGTTGTTGACGGGCTCCTTTTCATAGGGCGCCGGCGTGTGCAGCCAGACGCTGTATTTTCCGGATCGGGCGGCGTCGGAAAGCGCCGCAACGGCCCCGGGCATCGGCTGCACGAAATGATCCCAGCGCGCGGGCTTGTCCCCCGAGAGTTCCTCGAAGCCGGGGTTGGCCAGCAGGTTCTCCGCAAGCGCGGGCGCGGCCAGAACGGCGGCGACTGCAATTCCGGCACACAACAAACGCATCTCAGCCGCCCTTGCCCATCCCCTGCATCCGCAGTTTGAGGTCCTTCGCGCTCGTCGCGTTCGCCAGCGCGATCTCCGCCGTAATCTTGCCCTCCTTGTACAGATCGTAGAGCGCCTGATCGAAGGTCTGCATCCCGTACTGGTCGTTGCCCTCCTCGATCAGCTGCACGATATCCTTGAAGGACTTCCCCTTTTCGATGAAATCGCGAACCGTGCGCGTCCCCAGCAGAATCTCCGCCGCCACGCACCGGCCCGTGCCGGACGCCAGCGGTATAATGCGCTGCGAAACCACGCCCCGCAGCACCGATGCGAGCTGCTTGCGGATCTGGATCTGCTGGTGCGGCTCGAAGAAATCGATCACGCGGTTGAGCGTCTCCACGGCGTCGACCGTGTGCAGCGTAGAGAACACCAGGTGGCCCGTCTCGGCGGACGCCAGCGCCGTGCGCACGGTCTCCGCGTCGCGCATTTCGCCAATCAGGATCACGTCGGGGTCCTGGCGAAGCGCCCCGCGCAGCGCGTTCGCGAAGGAAAGTGTGTCGTGGCCGATCTCGCGCTGCGTTACAATGGCCATCTTATCGCGATGCAGGAATTCCACCGGATCCTCCACCGTGATGATGTGGTCGGGCCGGTTCTCGTTGATATCGTTGATGAGCGCCGCGAGCGTCGTCGACTTACCGCTGCCGGTGGGGCCCGTCACGAGCACCAGGCCGTTCTTCAGCACACAGAGCTTCTTGAGCACCGCCGGCAGGTTCAATTCCTCGATCGTCTTGATATCCAGCGGGATAAGGCGCATCACAATCCGCGTGTCGCCGTCGTCCTTGCACACGTTGATGCGAAATCGCGCCTTGCCCTCGTAAAAATACGAGTTGTCCAACTCCATCACCTTCTGAAACTTCGCAATATCGCTCGGGCTCGCGATCTCCTTGAGCATATGCTGGAGATCGTCCTCGGTCAAGGCGGCCTCGCCCTCCAGACGGACCAGCTTGCCATCGATCCGGAATATCGGCGGGTTGCCCTCCTTCAGATGGATATCGGAGGCACTGCGCTCCAGCGCCCCCTGCATCAACTGTTCCACCGTCTTGGCCATGAGTATCGCTTCCTTTCCCTGAGGCTCCACGCCCGCGCGAACGCAAAACGCGCACCGCCTTGCCCGTATTCCGGCGCGCGGCGCGACACGCTACCGTCCCGGCACATTAACGCACAGCCCCGGGGATCGAGTCAATCCGCCCGGAACCCGCGCCGCCTGCCCTCGCATAAGAAGCATCGGAGTAGCTGCCGCTGTGAAATATCGTAACACTTCAGCCGTATGAAGCACCCCTGGTGGGAGAGCATGTCTCGGTCAAGAGAGCGTGAATCGAAGGATCGCGGACATTCCTGTCCGCGGCAAAGTGAGCCCACCTCCAAAAAGTTCCCCTCACCCCACCAAAACCACCCCGAAGGGAAAGTGGCACAGCCGTCCCGGCAGTCCAAGCGCCGCAGGCGAGGGTCGCGGACATTCTTGTCTGCGGCAGGAGGAGCGCAAGACTTCATGTGATTGCTGCGCTTGTGTATAGACCCCGGTCCCGAATGGATTCCAGTTTTGGGGACGCCGGGAATCTATTCCAGGCCAGCCTTGCCCGTTGAAAGCCGACGCAGGCGTTGCCGCAGGCAGGCCGAAGGTGCGCCGTGGCGGAAATGCCCGCGATCCTTTAGCCGTGCTTCCTCTCAGAATTACCGGAGCGCTTGCAATTATACCTGCTCCCTGCTTCATACGGCTAACGTATTACCTATTTTCTATCCGTGTCATCCGTGTAATCCGTGGTCACAACTCCTGATCGCGGCCGGCCGCCGCTCCCGGCGCATTCGTGTGCATTGGTGTCCATTCGTGGTCAAAAACACACCCTCATTCAACCACCCAATCCCTCTGCATACAAGAAATCACCCTATGCGCTCTCTGCGCTCTCTGCGGTTAGAGCTATTCTCTGTTTTTCTTCGTGACCTTCGCGCCCTTCGTGGTGATCATTTCTTTGGTTGTTCTTTGTGTTCTTTGTGCTCTTTGTGGCTCCAAATTCAATCCCCCCCGCCGTGACCGAGCGTCGCGCACCGGATCGTCTCCCTGGCGTCTTTGCGCCTTCGCGCCTTCGCGTGAATGTCTTTCCTACTCCAACTTCTTTCCTTCGTAATCCGTGCTCAAAATTCCTGATCGCGGCCAGCGGCTGCCCCACGCGATTCGCGTTCATTCGCGTTCATTCGCGGTTCAAAATCTTCGGGCGCGGCCAGAGGCGGCCCTGCGGCAACTCGCGTCTCATACCCGCACCCGCCGCCCACCCACCCACGCGACAAATGCGGCGCTTTGCAGTATAATCAGGGAAAGCCTGCGGTGCTGGGGCTGCACGGCTGAACCGAAAACAGAGGAAGATTACGTGAAAAAGATCGCAGTTTTCACCATTATCGCGGTTTTCACCGCCGCCGCCCTTGCATTCGGGCCCGATTCGGCGCCCGCCCACGGAGCCGCCGAAGCCCCAACCGCTCCCCTCAAGGGCGCGCGCGTGGCGCGGCCAAAGGCCGCCAAACAGGTCGAGGCGACCGACCGGCTCCGCCACGAGGAATGGGGACAGACCAATTACGGCGACGGATTCGTCTACGGCCCGACCAATCGGCGCTCCGGCATGACCATGGTGGATATCGACCTCGACGGGGACAACGACTTCGTCTTCCCGGGAATCATCACCAGCCCGCAACTGGTGCGCAACCTGGGTTCGAACAGCGCATTCTTCCCGGGCGGCTCGGCGACACTGGAGGCGGATCCCCTCCCGGCGTTCACCACGTGGGACCTGAACATGGACTTCGCCGACCTCAACGGCGACGGCCTGCCGGATCTGGTGGCTGTCGTGAACTTCGAGAACGGCGCCGGCACCTTTACCAAGCAGATCGCGCTCTACTTCAACGAGGGCCCGCGCACGGAACCGGTGTTTGCGTTTCAGGGCATCATCTACACCAGCACGCAGCACTCGGACGACCAGCGGGCCATGTGGGTCGCGCTCGCGGATATCAACGCGGACGGGTTGACCGACCTCTTCGTGGCCGAGGCGTGGATCTTCGAGGCGGAACGCCAGCACCGCGTGTATCTGGCCCGGAATGAGGGCACGGTGGAGGCGCCGGTGTTCAGCGAGTTTAACGAAATCCCCGAACTCGGCGAACTGCTCCCCGCGCGGATCGAATCGAAGGACCTGAAGGCCGCGCTGGGCGACACCTACGCCGCCCCGCCCGCCGAACCGGCCAAAAGCCGCTCCGCCAAGCAGTCCTCCTTCTCGTACAACCTCGGCGATATCGCGCTGTATGACTGGGACTTCGACGGGCTGCTCGATTTCATGTTCTATGATCGCACCAACGGCCTCACCCTGGTGCGCAATATCGGCTCGGAAACCGAACCGGCATGGAACGATGACATCGGCACGGATTTCGTCACCTACATCTACGAGCACAGCGTCCTCGACGATCTGACCTATGCCGAGGGAACCTTCGCTATCCGCGAGAATCCCGATTCCGCAAGGCCCGGAGCCGAGTGGACCCGCGATATCTTCGTGTCGGTAAACAGCCGCCTGAAAAACTACCGCTTCTTCGTGAACGAAGGCGAGAACGGCGCCTACCGCCTCAACCGCGTAAACGCCGTCGCCTTTCCCGCGGGCCAGGGCGACGTGGCCTTCTGGGATTACGACGGAGACGGCGACCTGGACATGTTCCGCACGGGCGTGAGCTCGACCGCGGAAACCAACCTGATCATGTTCGAAAACAAGGGCGCGCCCTACGCCCCGGCCTGGGCCGAGTTCGAGTCCAAGTTCAGCATCACTTCCGTCCCGTTGAACGCGGGTTCCGCCGAAAACTTCTACCGCAACGACCTGTTCACCTTCGTCGATCACGATGCGGACGGCCGGGTCTCCCTGTTTGTACAGGGCCTCGACGGCTACATCCGGCAGTACGACCCGCCCGCCGTACAGACGCCCGGTGTCGCGCCCGTCTTTACGCTGCTGGACACCGATTTCGCCGGCTCGGTGCATCCCGATGACGAGGTGACCACGCCGCGCGGATTCACCATCATCGATTTTGACCAGTTCGAGGATGGATACGCCGAACTGATCACCGCGTACTCCTATCCCGGCAACACGACATTGCGGGTCATCGACACCTACCTCGGCACCGCCTACGACCTCAACGAGGGCACGCTGCCCCCCGACTTCCTCCCGGATCCCGACGATCCGTCGCAGCCGCTTGACCCGATCCTGATCGAGGCGATGACGAGCGGCGACCTGAACCTCGACGGCTTCCCCGACCTCGTTATCACCATGTCGGAAACCAACGACTACGAAGACACGGAGATTCACTTCTACATCAACGAGCCGCTCGACTTCGAGGAGCACAACAATTTCGAAATCCCGGCGTTTCGCTTCGTCTACGGCGGGCGGCTCGACGAGGCGTACAACACCGACCACCGCTTCGGGCGCATGCCGAAGATCGCCGATCTGGACGCCGACGGCGACAACGACCTGTTCATCGCCCACCGGTACCCGGACAACCACGGGAGCAACCTGCGCTCCTACCTCCGCTACTACCGAAACGTGGTCGACTCCGGGCTCGATGTCTATCGCACCCGCCTCATTACGAACCAGCTGGTCGACCTCAGCGTGAATGGCGAACAGCCCGACTACATCCAGATCCTGAACAATAGCGGCGGCTCGCTCGTGGACCAGGCGCTCTACCAGACCGGCGGCAACGCCCCGGCCATCGACGCCCTGCAGAGCATCGGCCTCGAACGGAACGCCCGCGTTTTCCTGGATGTACTCCCGGAAGTGGGCCCGAATGAGTCCAAGGCAATCATCGTCGTCGGCGACACCGCGGACGACGTGCTCTACGACACGTTTTCGTCGCTCGCGGGCTTCGCCTATTTCGTGCTGCGCTCCGAGGGGCTCCCCGCGGAGAGCATTCGCTTCTACGCCGACGGCCCCGTGGACGGCGACGGCGACGGAACAAACGACGTGAACGGCGTCCCCTCGCTCGCCAGCCTGCAGGAGTCCATCACGCAGTGGGCGCGTGGCACGGAGAAGCTACTGGTGTACCTGGTCGATCACGGGCAGCGCGATCGCTTCCGCATGAACGCCACGGAATACCTGGAGGCGAATGATCTAGATTCGTGGTACGACGCCCTGCAAAACGTGCCCCTGGACGAGCGGCCCGTCATTACCACGCTGATCGACACCTGCGAGGCCGGATCCTTCATTGACAACCTGGCGCTCAGCAAGGCCCAGAAGGCCGACGAGAAGGGCATCGAGACCCTGCAGCGCATCACCATGACGAGTTCCGGCGTGGGGCCGGTCGAGGGCGTGGCCCTCTTCGATCAGGCGCAGTACATCAGCTTCTCGTTGAACTTCTGGTTTAACATCTTCAACGGCAAAGACTACGGGCCCGCCTTCGACGAGGCCAAGATCGCCATCGAGGCGATCAACCCGCTCCAGGTCCCCCAGATCGACAGCGACGGCAACGGCGTGGCCAACGAGGGCGCCGACAGCGCCCTGGCCACCGGACACCGCCCGGGCGCCCGCTTCGATATTCAGGTGCCCGGCGTCTTCATTGGCCAGGTCACCACGGACCAGGCCATCAACAGCAACAGCGCCACCCTCGGGCTCGGCGACATCTCCTCCCCGTTCCCGGTGGAAGGCGCCGGCGCGCTCATCGTCCCGCCCAACTTCCAGCGGCCGTCGCTTGTCAACGATGACGAACAGCCCATCTCCGGCCTCGACTTCATCGATTTCACCTTCGACAGCACAAGCCGGCGCTGGTCCGGAACCTACAATGGGTTCAACCAGGGCGGCCTCTACCAGATCCAGTACTTCATCCGGTCGGGTGGCCAGTTCCACGCCTCGCCGCGCATCGGCTTCGTCGACCGGATCAATATTCCGGACGCCTGGGAGGACGATGATACGCCGGAACGCGCCCAGTGGATACCCATAAACTCGGTGCAGGGCCACAACTTCCACGACACCGGCGACGAGGACTGGGTCCGCTTTTCGCCCTTGCCCGACCAGACCGCGACCATCGCGATCGTAAATCCCGGCCCGAACAACCAGCCGGTGGTCACGATGTACCGCGCGGAGGACGTCCTCGAACTGGGCGCGGGCGCCACGCCCGTTCGCGTGGAGCAAAGCGCGCTGCCGGGCGAAAGCCTCACCTTCGAACACCACTTCACCGACTCGGAGCAATACCTGTTGCGCGTGGCCAACGCCGACCCGAGCGTCAGCGGGCAGGGCACCTCGTACCTCCTGCTGGTGGCCATGGGCACCGGCGGCGCGGACCTTATCCCCACCACGCTGATCGTCAGCGTCGTGGATTCCAGCGTAAATGCCGGCGTGGCGAACGCGGATGTCATGTTCAATGGCCGCAAGGTGGGCAAGACCAACCGGCACGGCATCTGCCAGATGTCGGTCAGCGCCTACGGCCAGTACGCGGTCACCTGCGAGAGCCCGGGTTATATCACCAACACCGTGAATGTTCGGGTAAACAACATCATCGAGGAGGCCAACCTCGTGATGACCCCGATCGCGGCGGAGGGTGAAGGCGAGGGCGAAGGTGAGGGTGAAGGCGAAGGCGAGGGCGAAGGCGAGGGCGAGGGCGAGGGCGAGGGCGAGGGCGAGGGCGAGGGTGAGGGTGAGGGCGAGGGCGAGGGCGAAGGCGAAGGTGAGGGCGAAGGCGAGGGCGAAGGTGAGGGCGAAGGCGAAACACCAAAGCCGAATCCCGCGTGCGCGCCCGTTCCCGGAGCCAAAGGCGGCTCGGGCAGCGACATCGCCATGATGCTGTTCATCCTCGCCGGCCTGCTCTGGTGCAGCCGGCGGCAGGTGGGCCGCGCCGCGGACTGACCCGCACAATGGAGTAACATTCCCTTAACGGGCCGCGGTCATCGTGACCGCGGCCCGTTTCGTATTTCCCGGACCACGCTGAACCGCGCCAGGTGGATTCAACCGGGGCGCGTGTGCCAGCATTTCGAGCGTGATTCCAACCTTCCCCGGAGAACTGCCGCCATGACACAACGCCTGTTTCGACCCTGGGTCCTGCTTGCCGTACTGATCGCCCTGCTCGCGGTTCCCCGCGCCCCCACGCTCGCCGCACAGGCGGGTAGTGAGGCCCTCTTTCAGCGCGACAACCTCGTGGCTTGGTGCATCGTGCCCTTCGACAACCGAAAGCGCGGCCCGGAGGAACGCGCCGAGATGATGGCGCGCCTCGGCATCAAGCGCTTCGCCTACGACTGGCGCGCGGAGCACATCCCCACCTTCGACGAGGAAATGGAGGCGCTCAAGCGCTACGGGATCGAATTGACCGCCTTCTGGTTCCCGGGCGCGCTGAACGACGAGGCGCGCATCATCCTCGACCTGCTCAAGCGCCACGAAATCAAGACCCAGCTCTGGATCACCATGGGCGGCGGCGACATCGAATGCACGCCGGAGGAGCAGGAAGCGCGCGTCCGCCAACACGCGGATGTCATCCGCCCCATCGCCGAGGCCGCCGCGGAGATCGGTTGCACGGTCGGCCTCTACAACCACGGCGCCTGGTTCGGCGAGCCAGACAACCAGATCGCGATCATCCAGGTGCTGAACCTGCCGAACGTGGGCATCGTCTACAACCTCCACCACGGCCACGACCAGGTGGATGATCTCGCCGGCCTGCTGGAACGCATGATGCCCTACCTCTACTGTTTCAACCTCAACGGAATGAACCCGGAGGGCGACAAGAAGGGCCAGAAGATCCTGCCGATCGCCCAGGGCGAACTGGACCTCCAGCTCCTCAAGATCCTGAAGGACAGCGGCTACGCCGGTCCCGTTGGCATCCTGGGCCACACCGACGACGACGCGGAGGACACGCTCCGCGACAACCTGGAAGGCCTGGACTGGCTCCTGCCGCAACTCGATGGCGGCGCGCCGCCCGGACCGAAGCCCGTGCCCCAGCGCGCCAGCCTGCGTTCGGCCGCGCAGGGCGCCCCCTCCCTCTCCGCCGCGCACGGCATGGCGCTGTCCGGCGGTCTCGTGGTCGAGGGCAAACCGGAATACGCCGCGCCGCCCCTCACCGTCGGCCTCAACGCGCGGATCGACGGCGCGGCCTCCTTCAATATTCTCGCCGCCCACCACACCAAAGCCTCTGGCGCGCACTGGGAGATCTTCACCGAGGCCGGCAGCGGCCACCTGTCCGCCTACCTCCCGGGCATGGACCCCGATCACCTCCGCACGGGCGTCTCCATCGCCGACGGCCAGTGGCGGCGCGTCACCTTTCAATACGCCCCGGATGCCGTCCGCCTCTATCTGGACGGCGCCCTCGCCGGCGAGACCGCCATCCGCGCGCGCGGCCTCCCCGCCGTACCCGGAGGACTCGCCTTCGGGCGCCTCGTGGAAGGCGGGTTCGGCTGCGACGGCCTCGTGGATGATGTGCACATCGCCCGCGGCATCCAGCCGCCCGACCCGATGAACGCCGGACCGCCCGCCCCCGGTGAGCATACCATCGGCGTCTGGAACTTCGATGATCGGTCCGCCGAAACCGAGGCCCGCACACCCGATGTGGAGAACCCGGACTTCCGCGCGGCGCTCCCCGAATTTCAGGTCATCCCGGCGGCCCCGGCGGATCGGCTGACCCCGGCGAATGGCTCTCCGGCGCCGGACGCCTATCAAACCTGGACCCGCTCGCACGGCGACGCCACGAACAGCCGTTACACGGCGAGCGCACAGATCAACCGAGACACCGTCAAGAACCTTCAGGTCGCGTGGACCTACCGCAGTGGAGACGGAGAGGGGCACATCCAATGCAACCCCATCGTGGTGGGTGCGACCCTCTACGTCCCCACGCCCGGCAACGCCCTCGCCGCGCTCGACGCCCGCACCGGCGCGGAGTTGTGGCGCTTCCGCGGCGAAGGCCGCCCGGCCCACCGCGGGCTGGTCTACTGGCCCGGTGAAGGCGAACACGCGCCCCGCCTCCTGGTGAGCATCGGGTCCGACCTCTGGGCCCTCGACCCCGCAACCGGCGCGCCCATCACAGCGTTCGGCGACGGCGGCAAGGTCGCCGCGGGCGTTTCGGTCGTCGCCGGCGCGGTCTACGGGCGCGTGCTGGTGCTCCCCGGCTTCGAGCGGGATGTCTGGGGCATCGACGCCGTCACGGGCGAACGCCGCTGGACCTTCCACACCATCCCGGCGGGCGATCAGTTCGGCGCCGACACCTGGGAAAACATCGAGACCGGCGCGAACTGCTGGGGCGGCATGGCGCTCGACGAACAACGGGGCATCGCCTACATCGCCACCGGATCGCCCAAGCCCAACTTCGTCGGCGTACACCACACCGGGCGCAACCTATTCGCCAACAGCGTCATCGCGCTGGACGCCCTCACCGGCGAACGGAAATGGCACTTTCAGGAAATCCGCCACGACATCTGGGACCTGGACATCCCCGCACCGCCGAACCTGGTCACCGTGACAAAAGACGGCAAGCGGGTGGACGCTGTGGCGCAGGTCACCAAGATCGGGAACACCCTGCTGCTCGATCGCGTGACCGGCGAGCCGCTCTACCCGGTCCGCCTCCGCCGCGCGCCGGGGTCCGCCCTGCCCGGCGAGCGCACCTGGTCCTACCAGCCGGACATTGACCTGCCCGAACCCTTCGCGCGCCTGAATTTCTCGCCGGAGGACATCACGCGGCGCAGCGACGAGGCCCACACCTACGTGAGCAACATCGTGAACCAGGGCAATCACGGCTTCTTCGAGCCCTTCACGGAAGGCAAGCCCACCATCTTCTACGGGCTGCACGGCGGCGCCGAATGGACCGGCGCGGCCTATGACCCCGCGTCCTCCCGCCTCTACGTCACGGCGAACGAGATGGCCTGGAGCATCACCGTCATCCGGGCCACCGAGATCCGCCGCGCGCCGGGACAGCCCCCCAGCCGGGGACAGCGGCTCTACGAGGAGCGCTGCATGCAGTGCCACGGCGCGGGCTTCGAGGGCAACAGCATCTCCCCGCCGCTGATCGGCCTGCCGGGCCGCCTGGACGACGCGGCCGTCCGGGCGCTCCTGAAAACCGGGCGCAACGCGATGCCGGCGGCGGAGGGCCTCACCCCGGAGGACGAGCAGGCGCTGCTGGACTACGTCTTCCTGCGCGAGCCCGGGCTGGAGGTCGTGCAGCCGTCCGACGGCGGCGTGCCGCGCTACACCTTCAACGGCTACAACAAGCTGTTGGACCACGAAGGCTACCCCGGCGTGAAGCCGCCCTGGGGCACGCTGAACTGCATCGACCTGAACACGGGCCGGCTCGCGTGGAAGGTCCCCCTCGGCCATTACCCCGAACTAGCGATCTGGGGCGAAGACGATACGGGCGCCGAGAACTTCGGCGGCGCCATGGTCACGGCGGGCGGGCTCGTCTTCTGCGCCGGAACGCCGGACAACCTCATCCGCGCCTTCGACGCCGAGTCCGGCGCCGAGCTCTGGCGCCATGAACTGCCCTTCGGCGGCTACGCCCCGCCCGCAAGCTACGAAGTCGATGGCCGGCAATACGTCGTTATCGCGGCGACCGGCGGCGGCAAGCTCGGCACGGAAACGGGCGATGCGTGGGTGGCGTTCGCGCTCCCCGAATAAAAAAACCGGCGCGATCCGCGCGCCAGACGGAGCCAATCCATGAGAATCTCCTTGAAACACGCATTCATTGCGTTGTTCGCGCTCTCCATTGCCACGCCGTCCCCGGCGGATCCCGCCGCGGCCCGGGCCGAGCTCCGCGCCGCCCTGGGCGATGCCGTGTTTCAAGCGCCCGCCACGCATCCCGCGCCGGACTTCGACGAAGGCCCGATCCAGGGCATCTTCTACGACGCGCTCCCCTTCGAGGGCAAGCCCACGCGCGTCTTCGCCTACCTCGCGCTGCCCGAAGTCCCGCCGGGCGAGAAAGTCCCCGGCATGGTGCTCGTCCACGGCGGCGGCGGTACCGCCTACCTCGAATGGGTGCGCGTCTGGCATGATCGCGGCTACGCGGCCATCGCAATGGACCTCGAAGGCCAGCTCCCGCGCAACAACCACCCGGATCGCCCGCGCCACGATTTCAGCGGACCCGTCCGCACCGGCATGTTCGACGATATGGACCGCCCCCGGGAAGACCAATGGATGTTCCACGCCGTGGCCGATGTCCTCCTCGCGAATTCGCTCCTGCGCTCTCTGCCCGGCGTCGATCCGGATCGTATCGGGCTCACCGGCATCAGCTGGGGCGGCGTCGTGTCGAGCCTCGCCGCCGGCGTCGACGAACGCTTCGTCTTCGCCGCGCCCGTCTACGGCTGCGGCTACCTCTACGATTCCCTCGGCCACTTCCGCCGCATGGGCGCGGAAGAAGGCGACGACGCCAGCCTCGCGCTGCGCAAATTCTGGGATCCCGCGCGCTACTTCACCGGCGCCCCCAGGCCCATGCTCTGGGTCAACGGCGACAACGACCCGCATTTCTCCGCCGATATCCTGACCCGCTCACACGTCAGCGCGGGACCCGACTCCACCCTCACGATTCGCCCCCGCATGCCCCACGGCCACGGCCCCGGCTGGGAAGAAAAGTACGCCCCGGAAATCTACGCCCTCGCGGATCACCTCCTGAACGGATCCGGCGCCCCCCTCGCCCGCATCACCGAACAGCCCGCGCGCCGGGACGGCAACCAGATCGCCCTGCGCTTCGAAAGCGCCGTCCCCATCGCCGGGGCAACCCTCTACGCCTTGACCGCCCCCTACGAATACGCAAAACCCGAAGGCAAAAACTACTTCGACCTCGCCACCCACTTCGAGCCACACCCCGCCCAAATCGACACCGCAAACCAAACCGTCACCGCCACCCTCCCCGAAGGCTGCACCTGGTACTACATCAACCTCACCGACAACCGCGGCTGCATCGTCTCCTCAAATCTGACGCAGGTCAAGGAATAGCCAGGGGACTGCATCCGGCCCGACGGGGACTGCATCCGGCTGGCAAACAAGCCCACACCCGCAGCAACCACCCCCGAACCAGCCGGTGGCTGTACCCCCGGAGACCAAACCAGCTGGCGCCTGCTGCGCTGACAAAACACGCCTCAGCATCACCACGACTACCTCATACAAACCAGGTTACAGCATCACAAACAAGGAAGCGGCAAAGGCTGGGAGCGCAGGCGTCCCCGCCTGCCAGGCGGCGAAGCCGCCGTCCATTTTCCTCCTTAATGGGTAACGCTTCGCGTCACCCATTAAGGATGAAATAGGGACCCTGACCGTAGGCGCTCTTCTGGAGTCTCGCACGCTCAAGCCTTCGCGGCGGAGCCGCGGAGCTTGAACGTGGCGCCCGTGGCTCTTTTTGAGTCCCCGGGTGTACAGCCGTTCATGAAAGGCTGTACACCCGAAACCCTACGCCCGATAAGCAGCTGTACCCACCCCCGCCACCTACCCCCCTTCCCGCTCGACCTTCGCAAGATAAGCTTCGTTATGCGAATAGCTATCTCGAAAATTCATGGACGTCCCAACAACCACAAAATTGCCATCCCGCGCTTCGATGACCTGATACCCCTGCGTGCCGTAGTGCGCGCCGTAAACGCGGGAACGGTCGAACCCGCCGTCACCCGTCACCTCCAGCACGGCGATCGTTTCGCAGGCGGCGTCGGTATTGTTCTCCTCGACCGTGCCCACCAGCACATAGCCCCCGCCGCTTACCGCGATGGCCCCCTGAATCCGGTGGTAGCGCTCCAGAACAAGCAGCTTTTCCCAGATCACCTCCCCGTTCGCGTCCACCAGAATGGCCTGCGGTTCGCTGAAGCCGAAAGGCTGAAGGTCCGCGTAACCAGCGAGGAGAAATCCCCCCGTATCGGTCTCCACGAGTCCGCCCGCGTAGCCTATAAGCCCGATGCCATAACTCTTCCGCCACAACTGCCGGCCCTCGGCGTCGGTTTTCACCAGGTACAACGAAGAGAACCCCGTCGTCATCGACTCGGAATCACCCAGCAGCGCGAACCCACCGTCATCGGTGACCTCCAGGTCCACGGCATGGTCGTTGGCGGCGCCGCCATACGTGCGCGACCAGCGTATGTTGCCGTCAAAATCGGTCCGCAGCAACTCGTAATCCGTACCGCCCGATCCCCGGGAATCGGTCGTCCCCAGCAAGGCAAATCCATCCTCCAGCACCACGACATCCACGGCCTCGTTGAACCCTTCACGCCCGAACTTCTTTTCCCAGAGCAAAGCCCCGTCGCCATCAATGCGCGCCAGGTAGTAGTCACCCACCACCCTGTCGGTCTCTTTCTCGACCGCCCCCCGCGGGAAACTCAGGGAGCTGAAGAATACCACGACCCCATCGTCCGGAAGCACCGCAAGACGGAACCCCCTGTCCAGCCTGAGGCCGGTCTCGCCTTTCGCCTCCCATATCGGCTCGCCCTCGGGTGTGCGCCGCATGAGATAGGGCCTGCCAATTCCGGCGCCGTCCGTGGCCGATCCGGCCAGAAACAGATCGCCGTTGCTGGCTTCCCCGATGCTGGAAGCCGTTCGCGACGTGTTTGCCTCCGAGATGACAACCTCCCAGGCCGGCGTTTCCGTGGCGGGAATCTCGCCACAGATGCAATTCGCCAGCGGAAGCTTCAGCAGAATGGCCAGCAACAACAGCGCCGCCAGCCGCCCCGTACCGCGCCAGCGCATGGCGGATCCTTGACCGCTCGTCGATTCCGCGCACATGGATCACTCCCCTCCCGCGCGGAACTTCGCCAGGTAGACCGCGCTCTGGAAATCCTCGGGGTCATCATCGGGCATGAAGCCGCCACGCGCAACACCCGCCAGGACGTAACCGCCGTCGCGCACGGGAACCATGCGCCAGCTGTTAGTTTCATCCAACTCGCCAAACAACCGCGTACGGATATGCGCCCCGTCCCGGTCCGCTTCCATTGCGAACGCCGCGGAGCAAATGCTGAAGTACTCGCCCTCGGTATTCCCGGAGCCCGAGATCACAAAGCCGCCATCCGGCCCGGACGCGATCGCGCGGACGTTGTAGTAGCCATTGCCGCCCAGCACCTGTTCCCACTCGCGGCTACCGTCCGCGCTGGTCTTGACAAGGTAGGCCGGCCCGACGTTGCCCGCCAGTATGAAACCGCCGTCGGCGGTCTGCTGAAGCGCGCCCGCGAAGTTGTAGTTGGTGAAGCCGTAAGACTGATGCCACTCCTCCTCGCCATCCGCGCCGGCTTTCACCAGGTACAGATCGATTTCGCCACTGCCGAAGGACTCCGTCTCGCCGAGCATTGCGAAACCGCCATCCGCCGTAACGGCGAGGTCCGCGGCATCGTCGTTGGCGGAACCGCCGTAAGTGCGCGCCCACCGCACGGCGCCGTCGCCGCCGATCCGGATGAGCTCCATATCCGTGCCGCCGGATCCGGTGGAGTTGGTGGTCCCCAGGAGCGCGTAGCCATCCGCCAGCGCGGCAATGGCCACGGCGCGGTCATCGCGCGCGCCGCCAAAGCGCCGCTGCCAGAGGGTGTTCCCGTCCCCGTCCATCATGAGCAGAAAATAGTCCGATTCCGCCCGAAAGTCGCTGCCCGGGATCGCATTTCCGAATATGAGTGCGCCGCCCTCGGGCGTTGCGGCGAGGGCCACCCCCTCCAGGTGCAGGCCCGGCATGCCCACGTGCCGGATCCAGCGCGGATTACCAAACTCCGTGCGGCGCAGGGCGAGCGCCATGTCCCTGGTTTCTCCCTGATAGGAATAGCCGGTCACAAAGAGATCGCCCCCCGGACCTTCCGCGACCCCCCGGCCCACGAGATAACGATTCGGATTAACGATAGTCATCTCCCAATCCGGCGACTCGGTTTCGGGCACTTCGGTGCAGATGCCGCAGTTCCCGAGCGGGATCCCGAGGGGAATCGCCAGGCTGACGACGAATGCTAAGCGGAGCGCGCCGTGCCAGTTCATCCGGCCGCGGCCCTTCGGGGTATCACTCGGGTTGGTTTCTTGCACGTTTCTTCTCCGGATGGGTCAGCGCGCTATGGCGCGCGGGCGCGCAACACGAAAACTTCCTCGGGGCTCGTATACATATCGTCCAACTCGAACCCCGCAACGGTATAGACGCCGTCCTCCCCCTCGATCACGCTGGTCCCGTACGTGTTGCGCGCCGTGCGGACCCGCGCGCGCCAGGACACATTTCCGGCGCGAGTCAGTTTCATGAGGAACACTTCGCGGCCGCCCTCGGCGATATGTTTGTCGATATTGCCAACCAGCATGAATCCGCCATCGCGCGCGGGGTGAATTCGCACTAGATCGGTGCCGTATTGGTACAGCCCCGGTTCGCGGGTCCAGATCACGTTCCCGGACCCGTCCACCTTGGTGAAAAAGCCGGAAAAGCCGGCGTCGCCAACGATGATGAAGCCCCCGTCGTCGGTCTCCTGTAAATCGTAGCCCTCCGAAAACTCCAGAAGCGGCAGGGCGCGCGCCCACCGCTGCGCGCCGGAAGCGTCCGTCCGCACAAGATACGTCCGGGAGGCGCTGCTGTAGCTGTCGAATTCGCTGTCCCCCTGAAAGCCAAGGAGCGCGTAGCCGCCGTCACGCGTCGCGCACAGGCCGTGGGCCCCCTCGTAACGCGCGGTCCCGTAGGTCTGGCTCCATTCCTCATTGCCGGCGCCATCGGTCTTTATCAGGTACATGTCCATCTTGCCCGCGCCGAAGGACCGGGTATAGCCCGCCAGGGCGTAGCCGCCATCCGGCGTGCGGACAACCGTGTGGGCAAAATCGTAGCCGTCCCCGCCGTACGTATGGCTCCACCGTTCCTCGCCGTCGGGGCCCGCGCTCACGAAGTACGCGTCAAAGCGACCGGCCCCGCTGGATCGCGTCGCGCCCGCGGCCACAAAGCCCCCGTCCGGCTCGGCAAGAATCTCGAAGCCCTCCGACACGCCGGGACCGCCGTAGGTGCGCGTCCAGAGCAACTGGCCAGCGCTGTCCAGTTTCATAACGTACTGCGCCGCTTCTCCAAGACTGAACACATTGCGCGTCCCGGTCACGTACATGGCGCCGTCGGGCGCGATCGCCAGGTCCGAGACGCTTTTCCGGAGGCCATCGGGGTGGGAGCGGAATAGCAGGGGTGAAACGCTGGCGACCGCGGCGTCTTCCGGGGGTTCGGGCAGTTCCGGGCAGCCCGCAAGCCCCACGGCGCACAAAGCCGCCACGTAAAGGTTTCTGCGCACACAGGTGTCAGTAGCCATCGGCGTTGACCTTTACCAGGTAGAGCACGGTCTGCTCCTGGCCGCCCTCCAGCAGGTATTCGCTGGAGTCGCCCGCCAGGACCCAACCGCCATCGTGGGCGGTGATGACACCATGGCCGCCCGCCAGGCCGAACAGCGGCGCGTAGTTGCGGGTCCAGCGCACATTGCCCTGCGCATCCGTCCGGGTGAGGTGGGCCGTGCTCCCGCAGAACCCCGCGTTCATCCCCGTGAGCATAAAGCCGCCATCGGGCGCCGCGGCCACGGCCTCGACGGTACGGAACAGATCGACCCGCAGGCGCCGCTCCCACGCCACAGCCCCCGACGCGTCGAGTTTCAACAGGTACGGGGTGTTGCGCTCGTGGCCGGCCACCATGTATCCCCCGCCGGGAACCGGCTGGATGGCGCGCACATCGCGCTCCCCGATCGCGCCGTAGGACTGGCTCCAGCGCTGGTCCCCCGAGGCGTCCACCGCCACGAGAACCAGCTCCGGATCGCCAACGCCAGCGGACGCCGATTCACCCAACAGCGCAAAGCCGCCATCACCGGAGGGCGCCAGGCCGATCGCCCGTTCGTTTCCGTCGCCGCCGTACGCCGCCGACCAGAGCGCGTTGCCGTCCTGGTCCAGCTGCACGAGCTGCATATCGAAGTTGCCGTCCCCCGCCAGGTCGGCGGTTCCGAGTACGAGGGGGCCATCCCCGGTTAACAGCATGTCTGCGGCCACATCGTTGTAATCGCCGCCAAAGCGCCGTTCCCACCGGGCTTCCCCCGAGGGGTCGGTGCGAATCAGGTAGTAATCGGCCTGCTGAAACGTGTCGTACGCGTGACCGATGGTGGCAAGCACCAGAATATCCCGGTCGGGCGCGATGGCGACCCGAACCGCGCGCTCGCTTTCACCATCGCTCCCGAATACGCGACGCCATTTCGGATTGCCCGCGGTATCCGTCCGAACCAGCAACACGTCGTAGGCGGAATCCCCGATGGAGGTAAACCCGCCAACGAGGAAATCACCGTTGCTCGCCTGCGCGATGGTCCGCCCGAAGTCGCTCGCGCCGGGTTCCGCCAGCGCGCGGATCCATTCCGCGGGATCCGGCCCGCATTCGGCCAACGGGTCAAAAAACAGGAAGCACCCGCTCAATCCCGCGCAGGGGATTACCGCCGCGAGACACGCCAGGGCATGAAAAAAGCGCCGCGCGCCAGAACCCGCGTTCGCCACAGCCGTTCTGGTGAAGGAATCGTGTCCACCCGCATACTCCCCTACGGCATTGCCCACATAGTCTCCTCCGCGGCCGGGACCCTCGCATTTCAATTGAGACGGCGGCGAATGTCCTCCTCCTGCCGCATCCCGTTGCGAATCGTCCCTCCGCTTCAGTGTAGGCCATCCGGGCGGGGCCGTCAATCACTTTTTTCGCCCCGAAATACAAGGCGAGGCCCCGATTCGTTAACCGGGGCCCCGCAAATCTATCTCGAACGCGCCTGGGCCATTGGCCCGCGCGGAAATCAGCGGACGTCGTTGTAGCTGTGCAACGCAATTCCGATCTGCTTGAGGTTGTTGCTCGATTCGAGCCGCGCCGCCGCCTCGCGCACCTTTTGCACCGCCGGCAGCAGCAGGCCGCCGCGCACGCCGCTCAGTTCATCTTCGCTCAGGGTCACTTCGTTCTTCAGTTCGTTCATTTCGATCTGGGCCATGGTGTTGACCTCCTCGTTTCGTTTCCCGCGCCCCCCGGCGCGGCTTCCTCAGTATCCCCGCGGGCTCCCGTTAGAAGCCGGTGATGTTGTCCTGGATCGTGCGCACCGAACCGTCGCCGAGCGCCGCCGTGGTCGTCGTCCGCGCCGCCGCCTCCCGCACCTTCTGCACCGCCGGAAGCAGCAGGCCGCCGCGCACATCCGTCAGTTCGCCTTCGCTCAGGGTCACTTCGTTCTTCAGTTCATTCATTTCGATCTGGGCCATGGCGGCGTCCTCCGTGGTTATTTTCGTTCCGCGCCCGAATTAGAATGTGCGCACCGAGCCATCGCCCAGAAGGAACGTGTTCGACGTGCCGTCCGTGATGGACGCCGTGCGCACCTTCTGCACCGCCGGAAGCAGCAGGCCAATCCCGCCCTTGACATGCTGGAGTTCTTCTTCCGTTATCGTGAATTCTTCGTTCAGGTCGTTGATCGTGATGTCTGCCATGGTTCTTTCCTCTGTCCCCTGCACGGGGACCTGGTTAATCTCTTATTACGCGCTCGTGGATTCAATCGAGGCCGCGCGGTGGGCGCGGCCCCGGCGTCGGGACTAGCGGACCTTCTGGACCGCCGGAAGCAGCAGCCCAATAAGAATGCCGCCCTTCACCTGGCTCACTTCTTCCTCGGTCATCGTAAACTCTTCGTTCAGGTCGTTGATCGTAATTTCAGCCATCGTTCAATCCTCCGTCCCCTGCTCAGGGACCTCGTTATATCCAAACTACTCGGTTGTTGCTGCGTTCACTGCTGCGCGACGCGCATGCCCAACGCAAAGCGGCTTTCGTGCCAAAATCTAATAACTACGTAAATTATTGACACAACATACCTTACAGCACACGGGCAACAGCCGCCCGGAGGAGCCAACGTGGAATCGAAGCACAAACAACATTAAAACAAGACCACATAGCCCTGATTCGGTACACCCCTGCAGCCTTCAGGCCCTGTGGAGCCCACGCAGACAAGGGACGTACCCGCGCGCAAACGCGCGATCCTGGAAAGCGCACGGTGGCGTCAAACGAACACCTGCATTCCAAACGGCAATCGCCGCCAATGCGGGGGTACGTCCCGGCCGGGGTAGCGCCAATCCACCCCGCATCATCAAGCTTCCGCGGCCTACCTCAACCGGGACGGGCACGCGCCCTGCGGCTCACGTGGACAACGCCCGCGCCGATCCATGGACGCCCATCCGACGATACCAACCCAAGCCCACCGGCGCGAGTCCGTCCCTTGGTCGCATCCACCTATTGCCACCATCGGGCGCCAACGTGGGCTGGAAGTCCGCCGTAGGCTGGTCGACCTTCCAGGTTGTCGCCACGCGTCAAGAGCGACGGTACTCCCCCCTCAAACCGGATAATTCGGCGACTTCAGGATCGATTGCGGCCGGAGCGCCAGCTTGCCGTCCTTCACCCATTCCTCACCCCGATGCTCCAGGTGCGCAATCAATCGCTCACGCCACGTGTGCAACGTATCCGCGTGCGCCGGGTCGCCGGCCAGGTCATGGATCTCGCCCGGATCCTTTTCCAGGTCAAACAGTTGCTCTTCCCCGTCGAACGCGTGGAAAATGTACTTGATCCGCCCGTCCGTGAGCCCGCTCCAATGGTTGCGCTCGCCGTAGCAGATATCGTGCTCGAGGTCGATCCATGGGCGCCAGTCGTCCGCGCCGCGAATCGCGTCGATCAAACTGCGACCGTCAATCGGATGTTCAATCGCCGCACCGGCCGCCTCCGCGAAAGTAGGCAGGATATCGCGGATCTCGACCGGCACACGCAGCGTCTGGCCGCGCGGCGCATCCACCATGCCCTCCGGCCAGCGCACTATCATCGGAATACGCGCGGAGGCTTCGTAGGCGTAGGACTTCCGCCAGAGGTGGTGATCGCCGGTCATGTCGCCGTGGTCGGAGGTGTACAGGATCAGCGTATTCTCCAGCATCCCGCGCGCCTCCAGGGCCTCCAAAACACGACCGATCTCCTCGTCCACATGGGACACACTGCCATAGTACCCCTGGCGCGAGTGGCGGACCTGATCCGCGCCCAGGTCGCCATGCCAGATGTTCTCGCTGTCATCGCTCCGCGGACGGTAGCGCTCCGCCCACTTTCCGACATGGGCGGCGGGCAGTTTCTTGTCCTGGTAAAAATCCATCCAGCGCTTCGGCGGATCCCAGGGCGAATGCGGGCGCACAAACGAAACCTTCAGAAAGAAAGGCTCCGGGCGCTCGTACGTCTCGATAAAGCGCCGCGCGACCTCCCCGGTCCAGTGCGTGGGGTGCAGCGCCTCCGGCAGCGCGTAGGGCGCCGCCCGGTACGAGTTCGAGCTGATGCCCGTCGCGCGCACCTCCAGATTCGGCGCCTCCGAAGCGAACCAGGCCCGGTAGTCACTGCGGAACTCGGGGGAATCCTCGCGGCTGGCCTCGTCGAGGATCAGGTTGTGAAATCCGTGCCCGCCGCGCTGCGGCGACCAGTGCATCTTCCCAACCGCCAGCGTGTGGTAACCCGCGTCCCGCAGCACCCGCGGCATTTCGACCGGGTACTGCTCCGGCACCTTGGAATACCCGAGCATACCGTGGTTCCACGGGTTCATCCCGGTAAGCAGCGCCGCCCGCGCCGGCGTGCAGGTCGGCGTCGTCGAATACGCGCAACGAAACAGCGCCCCCTCCCGCGCCAGCCGGTCCATGTTCGGCGTGTGGATCGCCGCGTTCCCATCCGCCCCCACGCAATCGCCCCGGTGCTGGTCCGACATCAGAAACAGAATGTTCGGCCGGGCCGTGTGCGCGCGCGGCGCGGCGGTTGCCGGGGATTGCGCCAGAGTTGCCGCGCCGGCGCCAAAAGCGCCAGCTTGTATAAACGCGCGGCGGCTGACGCCGCGCGGGCGGGACGTGCTGGACATGGGTAGCCTCCTCGTTGGTGCTTCGGGCATCCTGATGGATGCCGAACGAGAATTTCAAGCAAACAGGGGGACTGCATCCGGCTGGCAAGCAAGCCCACACCCGCAGCAATCCACCCCCAAACCAGCCGGTGGCTGTACCCCAAAAAAGGGACTGCATCCAGCCCAAGGGGACTGCATCCGGCTGGCAAGCAAGCCCACACCCGCAGCAACCACCCCCAAACCAGCCGGTGGCTGTACCCCCAAAAAGGGGACTGCATCCGGCCCAGGGGGACTGCATCCGGCTGGCAAGCAAGCCCACCCCCGGAGCAACCACCCCCAAACCAGCCGGTGGCTGTACCCCAAAAAAGGGGACTGCATCCGGCCCAGGGGGACTGCATCCGGCTGGCAAGCAAGCCCACACCCGCAGCAATCCACCCCCAAACCAGCCGGTGGCTGTACCCCAAAAAAGGGACTGCATCCGGCCCAGGGGGACTGCGTCCGGCTGGCAAGCAAGCCCAAACCAGCCGGTGGCTGTACCCCGGGAACAATCGCAAAGTGGCCCATGGCAAACAAAATTCGCTACACTGCCCGCATACCCAAATCCCGGCCCGAATGATTGAGGACCCATGCAGATTTCCCGCGATTCCATGCCCGACGCCAGCCTATTGAGCCTGGTCGGTCGCCTCGACGAACTGGCGACCGCCGAGGTGGAACAGGCATTTACCAATGTGCTGAACAACGAGAATCAGGGCCTCATTGTGGACCTCGCGGGCGTCGAATACGTCAGCAGCAGCGGCCTTCGGGTCCTCCTCATGCTGATGAAGGCCATGAAGAACCAGCAGCGCCCGTTGAAACTCTGCAACCTGAGTCCCTTCGTGGCCGAGGTCTTTGAAGTGAGCAATTTCGCCGTACTCTTCGACATCTACGACAGCCTCGACGCCGCAAAGCGCGCGTCCGGCGACGCCTGAACGGCGGCCCGCCGCAATGATCGGCGACACGCCCGAGAACGAGGCCCCGCCCCACCATTCCCGACCCGAGCTATTCGAGGCGATCGCCGCGCACGACCAGAAGACCGAACTGCTTAAAAAAGGGCACGCGAATATCTCGACGTTCATCGTCGGCGACCCCCAGGTGGTGGAGATCGCGGAGAACTGGCATCTGGGATACCGCCTCGACGACCGTTTCGAGATCGTGGAGATTCGCGGCGGCAAGGGCTCCAGCGGCATGGGCATCGTCTTCATCGTGGAGGACGATCGCGGCGGGCGCCACGCCGTGAAGACCCTCCAGCGCCGCTTCCGGCGCGAGCTCTACCTCCTGCGGCGCTTCGTCCGCGAGGCCCGCACCTGGATGCTCGCCGGCGACCACCCGAATATCGTCCGGGCCGAGCGCCTCGAAATTATCGAAGCCGCCCCCTGCCTGTTCATCGAGTGGGTGCCTTCCGACGAGCACGGCGCACACTCCGTCGCGCAGCGCCTCGCGCGCGGGCCGCTCTCCGTGGCCGAAACCCTCGACGTCGCCCACCAGTGCTGCCAGGGCATGTGCCACGCCACCCGCGCCGTGCCCGGACTCGTCCACCGCGATCTCAAGCCCGAGAACCTGCTCTCCGGCCCCGACGGGATCGTCAAGATTACCGATTTCGGGCTGGTGCGCACGCAGGCCCTGGCGGACGACAGCCTGGAGCAGTGGGCGCAGTCCGATCTGTTCACCGATCTGCCGCAGGACATCACGCACGCGGGCACGATCTTCGGCACCCCCGCCTACATGGCCCCCGAGCAGTTTACGCGAGCGGGCGAGGTGGACTTCCGCGCCGATATCTACGCCCTCGGCTGCTGCCTCTACGAATGCCTGACCGGCCTGCCCCCCTTCATCGTGCCGAGCGGCAGCACCATCGAGCGCCTCCTGGCGATCAAGCGCATGCACCTGGTGGAACCGCCGCGCCCCCTGCGCGAGGTGATGGGCGCGGCCTGTCCCCCCGCGCTCGACGCCCTGATACGGCGCTGCCTTGCAAAGGACCCGCGCGAACGATGGCGCAGCTACGAGGAGTTGGGCGTCGCGGTGTTGAGCCTGATGGACAGCCTGGGACTCCACCCGCGCGAAATCCCGGACCCCAGCCCCACCCCGGCGGAGATCGCCGCGCAGATGCGCTCCATTTCGCTGCTGGAAGGCTACGACCAGGCCATCCACATGCGAAAGCTCCGTGAAGGGCAAGAGGAAAGCCCTTACGCCTTTCATCTCGCCCTCGCCTCCTACTTCCACTGCGCCGGCGATCGCCGGGAAGAGGAAGAGCAGCTTTCCAAGGCCCTCTCCGTGCGGGGCGCCAGCGCCGGCTACGAAGCCGTGCGACGCCTCGCGGATCTCTGGATTCGCCAGGGACACGCACCGCGCGCGGATGCGCTGCTGAAGGCCTGGCGCCAGCAAATGCCCGACGCCCTGGAGCATGTCCTCGAGCCCGCCGTCCGCGCCGCCTGCGCCTGCGGGCGAACGGACGATGCTCTCGATATGATCGCGCCCTTTCCGGACAACTTTCGCACGCAACTCCTCCGCGCGGAAATCATGCGCGCCCGCGACGACTGCGGCGGCCTGCGCGCGCTGTTGGACGCCATGCGCGACACCCTGCTCGCCGAGACCCGGCGCAAGATCGCGGGCATCGCCCCGGGAGCCGTCGTCGGCTGGGGCCGCGAAGGTGATCGCGACGCCTTTATCCAGGTGCTGGCGGAGGTGGACCCCGGCCTCGATACACGCATACTCACCCAAACCGGACAAGCCATCTGGCCCGACATCGGCGGCTATCCGGACTTCGCCCCGGAAGTCGCGTGGCTCTCGTATGTCTTCGGCGAGATCGCGGCGATGGAAAATGGCGATTCCGGCGCGCGCCAGGCCGATCACGCGCGCACCCTCGGGTATCCCGGCCGCCTGGAGGACCATCTCGAACGCGACGAATACTGGTTCTGGATGCGCGAATCCCAGTTCGCCAAACCCCGGAGCGCCTGATGGAAGATCGCCTCCTCCAACAGGCGGAACAGGCCCTCGTCGCGCACTGGGAAATCGCGCCGCTCGGCGTCTCGCCCTACGATCTCAACCGCCAGCTCCTGCTGGAGGCCCTGGCCGAAAGGATCGGCTACCTCCTGCACCACCGCCACGAAAAGCTCCTCACCGCGCTCTACATTCTCGACATCGGCGAATCCGCCTACAACCGCGCCATGGAGCAGGACACCATGGAAGACCGCGCCTGGGCCCTCGCCGAGGCGGTGTACGACCGCGAGACCGAGAAGATCCGCATGCGCGAAAAATACGCCCGGGAATACCGGCGGGAAGAGCTGGAATAACGGCTGCACCAGCTCTCCAGCGGCCCGCTTGAACCGCCGCCCCTCCTGCGCCCACTATAGTGCCCGGTAAGCATGCTGCAAAGGAGGGTGTCCCCGCCATGTCCCTGTCACGCCGCCAGTTCCTCGGAGCAACCCTGGGCGCCGCCGCGATCACAGCCAGCCCCGCGCACGCGGAACCCACCGGCGGCCCCCCGAACATCGTGTTTCTCTTCTCCGACGACCACAGCGTCCCGGATCTCGGCTGCTATGACAACAGCGCGATCCGCACGCCGAACCTGGACGCCCTCGCGGCAACGGGCCTGCGCCTGGATCGCGCGTATGTCACCAGCCCCCAGTGCAGTCCGAGCCGGGCCAGCATCCTTACCGGGCGAACGCCCCACGCGGTGAATGCCTCGCGATTGCACCAGAACGTCACGCCGGACGTCCCGAACCTCCCCCGCCTCCTGAAACAGGCGGGTTACCACACCGGCGCGCTCCGGAAAGTCCACCAGAACCACATCCAGAAGGACTTCGACTACTACGGGAACCACCGCGCGCCGCTGGAGGAATTCTTCGCGCAGCGCCCGAAGGACCAGCCCTTTTTCCTCTGGTTCGGCTCGACGGATCCCCACCGGGACTACGCGCCGGGCGCGGTGGATCCGCCCCACGACCCCGCAGCCCTCGATGTGCCGGAATTCCTGGCCGACACCCCCGAAACACGCCAGGATCTGGCCCTCTACTATGATGAAATCGGGCGATTCGACCGCGAATGCGGCGAAATCCTCGCGCTCCTCGAAGCAAATGGCCTCCGCGAAAACACGCTCGTCGTCATGTCCGCGGACAACGGCATGCCCTTCCCCCGCGCGAAAGCCACGCTCTACGAGCCCGGTATTCGCGTGCCGCTGATCGCCAACTGGCCGGGCGTCATCGCGCCGGGGCGCACGTCGAGCGCGCTCGTGTCGCTGATGGACCTGACGCGAACCTGGCTTGATGCCGCCGGCGCGCCCGCCCCCGAGTCCCTGGAAGGGCATTCGCTCCTCCCACTCTTTCGCGGCGAATCCGAATCGGTCCGGGAAATGGTGTTCTCCGAGCGGAACTGGCACGACAACTGGGATCCCGTGCGCTGTGTCGTAACAGACCGCTACAAACTCATTCAGAACTACCGCCTCGACGTGGGCTGTATCCCGAGCCTCGACCTGTTGCGCTCGCCGAGCTTCCAGTCCATCAGGGAACTCGCAAAACAGGACCTGCTCGATGGCCCGCTCCGCTGGTACCACGCAACCTCGCGGCCTCCCGTGGAGCTGTACGACCTGGAGGCGGATCCAGGCGAGTGGAACAACCTGGCGGGTCAACCCGAGCAACGGGAACGCGTGGAAGCGCTGCAAAAGGCCCTGGGGAATTGGATGAATGAAACCGGAGACTTCCTGCCGCCACCGGCCGCGGCCTACGGCAGGGATCGCGCTGAAACGCTCAATGGGGACGCAATCTGGTGGGAATAGTCGATTAACAACGGCGCAAAGGGAACCACGCCATGAACGACAAGAAACGCAGCAAGAAAGAGAAGAAGCACGAAAAGAAGCGCGAAAGGGAGGAACAGCCCGGCCCCGAACTCAAGTCCATCTCGAATAAGGACTACGAAAAGGCGCTCGGCAAGCTCCAGGTCGAACTGGTCAAACTCCAGGAATGGATCAGGGCGAGCGGACTGAAAGTCGTCGTAATCTTCGAGGGCCGCGACGCCGCCGGCAAGGGCGGCGCCATCAAGCGCATCACCGAATGCCTCAATCCCCGTGTCTGCCGCGTGGTCGCCCTGGGCACGCCCACCGAGCGCGAAAAAAGCCAGTGGTATTTTCAGCGCTACGTCCCCCACCTCCCCGCCGCCGGCGAAATGGTCCTCTTCGACCGCAGCTGGTACAACCGCGCCGGCGTCGAACGGGTCATGGGCTTCTGCACCGACGAGGAGCTACACGAGTTCTTCCGCACCTGCCCCGAATTCGAGCGCATGCTGATCCGCTCGGGGATCATCCTGATCAAGTACTGGTTCTCGGTCAGCGACGAAATCCAGGAGGAGCGATTCCGCGCCCGCCTGACCGACCCCACCAAGCGCTGGAAGCTCAGCCCGATGGACCTGGCCTCGCTGAAAAAGTGGGTCGAGTACTCGAAAGCCAAGGACGATATGTTCAACCACACGGACATCAAGCAGGCCCCCTGGTTCGTCGTGAACGCGGACGTGAAAAAGCGCGCGCGCCTCAACTGCATCGCCCACCTGCTCGGCCAGATCCCGTACGAGGACTTGACCCCCGAAGCGATCGAATTGCCCGAGCGCGTCATCGACACCAGCTACGTCCGCCCGCCCATCAGTGACCAGACCTTCGTCCCGGAGGTGTACTGACCACGCGCAGCGCCCGCAATCGTATCAAGCAAGCGGCGGTTCGAAATCCGCCGCGTTTTCCGCTATGATACGGGGCTTTCGGGGGCATCCCCGACATCCCAGGAGCGCCCATGGGCCAGACGCCTGCACAAAATAGTCCCGAGGCCCCGCAGCCAACCGAACACACGCCCGCGTCGCGCGCGTATCGCATCGTCGGCGCGACCTTCACCGTCGCGGGCGGCGCCCTCTTGTTTGCGCGGCGCTACGGCGTCGTTGAACCGCCGGAGTGGCTCTACTACACCGCCGTCGCCGCCCTCTTTCTCGGGATCATCCAGTGGGCGCTGGGCTATATGACCGCCGACGCCGCGCGCGATTGGAACAAGAGCCTCATCTTCGCCCTGGCCCTCGCCCTCCTCATCCGCTGGCCCATCGCCGAGCCCTACCGCATACCCTCCGGCTCGATGGAGACCACGCTGCACGGGGACCCGAATTTCGGCAAAGGCGACCGCGTCTTCGTCAACAAGTGGATCTACGGCGTCCGATACCCCTTCCTGAACAAGCGCATCTGGTATGGAAAAGCTCCCGATCGCTGGGACATCGTCGTGTTCAAATCCGTGGAGCCCGACGCAGAACATCCCACCCTCGTCAAGCGGATCGTCGGCATGCCCGGGGAACAGTTCCACATCAGCGGCGGCCGCGTCTACATCGATGGCGAGCCACTGGAGGTCCCCGACTTCATGCCGCCGGACACCTTCTATACCTCCGGCTACGGCATGCGCTACGGCGTGCTCCCGGAACCAGAATACTCCCGGATCCCGGAAGGCCATTACCTCGTGCTCGGCGACAACAGCGCGCACAGCCGAGACGGGCGCTACTTCGGCTGGCTGCCCAACGAGCACATCGTGGGCCGGGTCGCCTCGATCTGGTGGCCACCCCCGCGATGGCGCGATTTCACCGGCTTCTCAAGTTCCTGGTGGTGGAACGGCATGCTCCTGCTGCTCGCGGGCTACACCGCCGTCCGCCTCTTCGCCGGACGCTCCTGGCCCGTCCTGAACGCTGCGCGCAACGGCGTCGACCACCTCTTCATCAACTTCCTCGCCTTCGGTTTCCGCGTCCCCTTCACTCTCTGGAAGATCCGCCATTGGGGCGCGCCCCGGCGCGGCGATCTCGTGCTCTACCGACCCGCCGGAGAAGCCCGCAACGATCACGAGCTGCTGATCGGGCGCGTCGCCGCACTCGGCGGTGAAGAGGTCGCCATCGACGGCGATCGACTGCGCGTCAACGGCGCCCCCCTCAACGGCGCCGCCTGGGCCGCCACCCCAATTCGCCCCCTGGAAGACAACCTGCACCGCTACGCCCGCCACGGCGCCCCCGAAACGGAAAACCGCGTGCCCGAAGGCGCCCTCTTCCTCATCAGCGATTGCCCCGACGTCGAAGGCGCCATCGACAGCCGCACTATGGGCTTCATCCCAGAACGCGACCTCTTCGGACGCGCCGCCTGCGTCTGGTGGCCCCCCCAGCGCGCCCGCAAACTGAGTCCAGGGGGACTGGCTCCCGAGCCCCAACCACCCCGGCCGCGTAAGCGGTAGAGATCACCCCAAAGCGAGGGTGCCTGTACCCGCAACAAAAAACACTCAAACCGCAAAAGCGCCGCCATGGGGACTGGCTCCCGAGCCCCAACCACCCCGGCCGCAAAAGCGCCGCCATGGGGACTGGCTCCCGAGCCCCAACCACCCCGGCCGCGTAAGCG